>CAMFRR010000137.1 GCA_945982095.1 uncultured Bacteroidales bacterium | reverse complement strand
GCCAGCCTTAATGCGGAGCTTGGGGATATTCTGGCCGAACAGAGGAAAATATGCAGCCCTGTCGAGCTTGAGAAAGCCATAAAGAACAGTGCAGAGATTGAGGGCATGAGGGAGGCTCATCTGGAGGATGGACTCGCTGTGGAAAAATTCCTCTATTGGCTGGAGCAGCGCCTGTGCGAAGGGCCAGTGAGCGAATGGGAGGCATCCTGCAAGCTCCACCAGCTGCGCAAAGAGATTCCGGGGTATATGGGCGACAGCTTCGAAACCATCTCGGCATGGGGTCCGGGGGCTGCACTCCCCCACTACTGCACCCCTAAGGACGGCAGCACCATGATTCAGCCCCGGGGCCTGTACCTTGTGGACAGCGGTGGACAGTACCTTTTCGGAACCACCGACATAACACGCACCGTTCCCGTGGGCGAAACCAGTTATCTGGAAAAAGAGGATTACAGCCTGGCGCTGAAGGGAATGATAAACCTCAGCACTGCCGTTTTCCCTTATGGAACCGCAGGTTGTCAGATTGATGCCCTGGCTCGTGAAGCCATGTGGCGCTACGGACGCAATTTCGGTCACGGAACAGGTCACGGCGTTGGATTTTTCCTCGGCGTGCATGAGGGCCCTCAGAGCATAAGGCAGAATTTCCTCCAGCAGCCCCTGCTTCCTGGCATGATAAGCTCCGATGAGCCGGGAATTTACCGCGAGGGCATGCACGGCATAAGGCACGAAAACCTCATTCTGTGCCGCGAGGCCTACACCAACAGTTTCGGACGCTGGTTGAGTTTCGAGACTCTGACCCTGTGCCACATAGACACAGCTGCGGTGCTTCCTCAGCTTCTGAGCAATGAGGAAAAGGAATGGCTAAATGCTTATAACGAAAGGGTCTACAGGACCTTTGCCCCTGCAATAGAAGATGCGGGATTCGAGGCCTGGCTGCGCAGGAAAACCCTGCCTCTATAGCATATCCACTATAATACTGTCGGAGACAAACCACTTGTCTTCGGGAATGCGCTGACCATCAACGCCTTTGTCGGTACGGAGGCCGAGGAATATGCGTTCCTCACGTATCTGTTCGGGGGTAAGCCTTTCCTCACCCCTGAGGGTATTCCAGGCCCTCTGCCTCTCGCTTCCGGGGGCCATAGAACCCAGCTGAAGGTATTTCTCCAGGCACTCATCATTCCAGCGGCGTATGAAATTTCCCTTTTCATCAATTATGAGAGAATGGGCGCCGGGGCCGAGACCAAGATATGGGCTGTGGTTCCAATAGGCGCTGTTGTGGCGGGATTCGAAGCCGGGCAGGGCCCAGTTGGATATTTCATAGTGGTGATAACCAAGCCTTTTCAGCATTGAGCATATTGCATAATACTGGCGCTCGCATTCCTCATCCGCCGGCATGGCATACAAGCCCTTCTGCTGCATGCGGTCCAGGCCGCTCCCCTCTTCAATGCTCAGCTGGTAACAGGAAATGTGCTGGGGCAGACGGCCCAGATTCAGGAGTTCGGCTTCAATAACTGCGGTATCAAGCCCTTCCCTGAAACCGAAAATCAGGTCTATGCTTATATTGTCAATATGCGAGTTAAGCAAAAGATTATAGGCGCTTTTAGCCTGCTCTGCATTGTGGCGGCGGCCCATAAGATGCAGCTCGCCGTCATCGAAACTCTGGACTCCCATGCTGATTCGGTTGACTCCCAGAGATTTGAGAGCCTCGACATAGTCCTGACCCCAATGCAATATATCGTCCGGATTGACCTCAACCGTAAATTCTTCGAGCCCGCTTACAGGGAATTTCGACTCGAGAGCAGCTGTTATTGCCTTGAATTCACTTATGGAGAGGACAGAAGGTGTACCGCCGCCTATATAAAGTGTACGCACATTGTCGGGGAAGGCGCTGTCCTCAATCTCAGCGCATAGGGCTGAAACGAAAGATTCGGAGCCCTGCCTGTCGCGCAGCAGCTCCGAATAAAAGGCACAATAAGTGCAATGGGTTTTGCAGAACGGAATATGAATGTATATACCGCTCATTGTCAAGGTATTAGCGCAGCATGAACTGAGTAGTGCCAAGCAAGGTGCGCTCGGTGAGAACCTGGACTGTGTAAATACCCTTGACGTATTTTGGAACATCGTTCATATAGATGCTCACCTGCAGCTCGTTGCCCTGGTAGTCTACCTCACGTGAGGCAGAGGTCTCGAGACTGCTGCCTGCATAGTTGCAAACCCTTGATTCCTCATTGGTCAGCAGATTGCCCTCAGGATCCTTTATCACTATGTATATTCTGATCGGTCCTTTCTCGGCGAGGTCGTTGGCTGAAAGGGTGAGGTTGGTGAGTATGCGCGCAGTTGAATTGGCTCTGTCCACCACTTTGCCATTGTTGTTGAAGGCCTGGCTCTTTATGTCCCTTGCACGTACCACTGCGCCTGTCTCCACCTTGTCCGAAAGCTCTTCAACGGTCTTCTGAAGTTCAGTGTTTTGCTTCTTGACCTTGGCTGTTTCGCGGCGGGCAGCGGCTGCATCGGCCGTAAGCTTGTGATTGAGGGTGTTGAGCGAGTCAATCTGATGCACGTAATTACGCATTATGGAACGGAGAGTTCCCAACTCTTTCTGATATTTGCGTATCTGAGCGCGGTTGGTGGCTTCTGTCTTCTGTATACGCTCCACAAGCTGATTCACTTCCTCACGTGAGGAATCGAGCTGGTGGTTGATGCTCTCATAATCTGAAGATATCTGGGCATAATCGGCCTGGAGGGCAACAATCTGCTCTGTCAGCTCTTCTTTCTCTATGTTGAGCTCTTCTACAAGTTTGGAATTGCGTATCAGCACATAGGCCAATACTACGCCCAATATAACGGCTACGGCAGCAAGCACATATATGATTGTGTTGCCGCCCTTGGCGCTGGAGCCTTGTGGCTCGGTTCTCGGCATGTTTTCAGGTCTCTTTTCCATAAACTACTGATTTTGTCGTTTATACGCAAAGATAACAAAAAAATTGCCACTCCCGTAAAAAGGAGCGGCAATTATTCGGAAAGGCGGCTTGAATTACTCAGCCTTAGCCTCTGTTGCAGGAGTCTCAGCGGCAGGAGTCTCAGCAGCCTTCTTTGAAGAACGGCGAGTAGACTTCTTGCTTGCCTTAGGAGCTGATGCGAGAGCTGCCTCGTTGAAGTCAACGAACTCGATCAGAGCCATCTCTGAGCCGTCACCCTTACGGAAACCGGTGTGGAGTACACGGGTGTATCCGCCTGGACGGTTCTCGATCTTAGGCGCAATTGTGCGGAAGAGCTCAGCAACAGCCTCTTTGTTCTTAAGGTAGCTGAACACGCAACGGCGTGAGGCAGTAGTGTCCTCTTTTGATTTGGTCACGATTGGCTCGATGTACTGCTGGAGGGCTTTAGCCTTTGCAACAGTTGTCTGTATCCTCTTGTGCTGGATAAGAGAGCAAGACATGTTTGCAAGCATTGCCTTACGGTGTCCGCTCTGACGGCCAAGGTGATTGAATGATTTATTATGTCTCATGATTAATTAGCCTTTTTCTTAATGTCAATGTTATACTTTGCGACATCCATACCGAATGAGAGTTTCATCTTCTCAACCAGGGCGTCAATCTCGCTGAGCGACTTGCGTCCGAAGTTGCGGAACTTCATCAGCTCGTTGCGGCTGTAAGACACGAGGTCGGCGAAGGTGTCGATGTCAGCTGCCTTGAGGCAGTTGTAGGCACGAACGCTGAGGCCCATATCGCTGAGTTTGGTAAGGAGCAGGTTCCTCATGCGGAGATCCTCCTCGCCAAGCTCTTTGCTTTCAGTCTCGAAGGTGGTCTCAAGAGTGAGCTTCTTCTCGTCAGCGAAAAGTTTAAAGTGATAAATAAGGATGCTGGCAGCCTCCTGGAGAGCATTCAGTGGAGAAATTGAACCGTCGGTGGTCACCTCCATGATAAGCTTCTCGTAGTCGGTCTTCTGCTCCACCTGTCTCTTATAC
>CAMFRR010000136.1 GCA_945982095.1 uncultured Bacteroidales bacterium | reverse complement strand
TACACGTAAGGAGTCGTCGGCAGCGTCAGATGTGTATAAGAGACAGATATCGAGGACTGGGGTGACCTTATGAACTCACAGTACCGCGAGGTGCCTAACGCCTTCATGAAAAAGCTGCGTTCAGAGTTTGACAAGGACGGCAGGATGCTCGTAGCCGACATTCCTGGCGGTATTTGGTGGCTTAGTTTCTACGATATGCTCGATGATGATGTCGTTCTGAGCCTGAACCACCTGATCTGGCAGACTTACGAGCTCAATACGAACGGTTTCAACGAATTCTTTGATGCTGTGAAATCACACAAACCAGAGGTATTCGAGAATGTGCTCGCCAAATCCATCATCACAGCTTCATTCGAGGAGGCCAGCAAGATGCCTTATTGGCAGTATATGCCTGATTACAAATACTATGGCAGCGATGTTGCAGGTGTGGGCATATACCACATCGAGTATGACTTCGTGAACACTGCCAGCGGTTGTACTGACTACGCCTATGTAAGAAAGGGCATTTCACAGATGAACCCTCCTGTTAACTACTAAATCCTGACAGAAAATGAAAACAAGCAATATCATTAAAATCGCCGCACTTGTCCTCCTGGCCGGATCAGCGCTTTCCTGCAAAGACGCCAAGAAACAGGAGATTGACAACCTCGTATACATAAGCGAGGCCTCTACCGGCAAGGTTAAGGAAGTGATACTCGCTGACAGCGGTGAGAGCGTAGCCAGCTTTACGGTACGTCTTGCCAAGGCTTACGACAAGGATATCAAGGTGAAACTTACCATCAATCCGGAGATTCTTGACGCCTATAACAAGAAAAACGAGACAAGCTACAAGATTGTTGATGCCTCAAACTATGAATTTGAGTCAAACGCCACCATTGAGGCCGGTGCTGTCAATGCAGAACCTTGCAAAATCAAGGTAAAAGAGTTTGCAATGAACGGTGGCCAGTACGCTCTCCCTGTTTCGATTACAAGCGTCGAGGGCGGAATCCAGCTTGCCGAGGCTTCAAGGAACATAATACTCATCCTTACCAAACCTCTTGTACAGGCAGCCCCTACAATGACATATGTCAATGCCATGAAATGTGCTCCTGTTGACCCTTGGAGACTTGAGCTCAACTCATACACAATAGAGTGTTGGTGCAAGATGAGCAGCTTCCCTATAAACAACCAGGCTATTATAATGTCTGGCGCCGATGAGAACGAGATTTATATACGTTTCGGTGACGTGCTCTATGCTAATAGTAGCGGCAGGTACATTTACAACTGGCTCCAGGCCAAGATGCACGGCTCACAGTACGACACAGGCAACCCTGCAAACGGAGGTATTGACTTCCAGGGAGAAACCTGGTACCACCTCGCATTCACATTCAACGGACAGACCGGTGAGCACACAATGTATGTGAACGGAAACGTAGCATCTACGCTCACAACTGCTGCTACCAAAGTTTGGATAGACCAGTTCGCGATGATAGGAAGCAATCCTCAGTACTTCAAGGCCGAAGCCACATTCGCCCAGGTACGTATGTGGAAGACCTGCCGTACACAGAACCAGATCAAGAAGAACATGTATGCTGAGGTCGAATACACCAACCCTGACCTTGAGCTCTACATTCCTATGAATGAGGGCGAGGGCGACACTCTGCACGATGTTACAGGCCACGGCCATGACATGGTAATAGGCAACAACGGAGGTTCATCCAATGTATGCGTCTGGAAACAAGGTTATAAATTCTCTGCACAGTAAAAGCTGAATTACAATGAAAAAAATAATCAGATATTCGATAATTGCTCTGGCTGCATCATTCGCCCTCGCTGCATGCGACAAGAATGAAGTGGAGTACCTTCCACAGCCAGACTATACATCAAACCTGGCCTACATCCTGGCTCCAGAGACTTCACACCAAGAGCTGGTGTACAAAGGTACAGGTGATTATGTCGTCCTGCCATTCGATGCAGAGGCAGAGCATACAATCAACACCGTACGTCTCACAAAGGCAGCTCCTGAGGATATGACAGTGACTTTCGCTGTCGATGCCGAGGCCGTTGAAGCCTACAACAAGGAGCACGGCACTGAATTCGCACCTTTTACAGGAGTTGAACTTATCAACAAGACCCTGAGCATCAAGAAAGGCGAGTATGTTTCTGCTGAGCCTCTCCGTATGAAATATACAGATCTGAAACAGATGCAGGACGGCAAAGAGAACTACATGCTCCCTATCGTCATCAGTTCTATCAGCAATCAGGGCGTGAAGAAGAGTGTGGACCGCGGTAACATTATGCTCACCTACCACTCTACATACAAAGCCAACTACGTTAATTTCAGCAAAGAGACTGTTGACATTAAAGCTTTATTAACGGAGGAACTGGAGATAAGCAGCACTGTTGACCTCACTGGTCTGCTCAGCGCAGATTGGGCAGCCGACAGCCAAATCAGCGCCAGGATCAGCATCAACAACAACTATATTGAAATGTACAATGCCAAGCATGGCACCAGCTATCAGGCATATGATGGGGCTTCTCTCAGCAAAACAGAGCTCACTTTCAGTACAGGTGAAGGCACCACAGGCGCCCTTACTCTCTCACTCCCTGGAGTTGAAGAGAAAGTGAAAACTCTTGACAGCTTCGTTATCCCTATAGAACTCACAAGCGTGGACGGAGTAGGTGCTGAGATAGGTACTACCAAGGTATGTTATGTAACTATTGCACCTGTCATCGCATGCGAGTGGAGCATCACTGATCCTGGCTTCAGAGGTTCGCCTATCACAGACTACTCTAATGCTCACACTTATCTCAATGGCGTTCAGGATGACAATTGGAGGGATAAAATACTCGCAGCTCAGGATGGCTATGATTACCTGAAATACGGTAACGTACTCGTAATCGACCTGGGCAAAGAGGTTGACCTCACAGGCGTTAAACTCAGATACTGGAACGGCAACTACAGTCTCTATAACTATGACATCGCAGTCAGCACAGATGGCTCAAAATACAACTATTTCGACCAGGGACAGTGCAGCTATAACAATACCCACTACATCAAGTGCGGCAAGCCAGTCAAGGCACGCTATGTGAAATTCGACATATGGTATGCTTATTATGAATCATATGGTTACAACTGCTTCCTCAGATACATTACCTTGTACGCTGAATAAGATTTCAAGGGATGGCCTTCGAGCCATCCTTTTTTTGATTACATGAGACCCCCTTGCATACTATTGCAAAAATTCGTAAATTGGTAAGGTATATTTGAATATATTAACTTAACATTTCAATAATCATGAAAGTTAAAACCATAGGTATCCTTACTTCGGGCGGAGATGCCCCGGGAATGAATGCAGCCATACGCGCCGTGACAAGAACAGCAATATCAGAAGGCTGGACGGTATACGGTATTTACAGGGGCTGGGAAGGTCTCATCAATGATGACATCAAGGAATTCAGCACAGAAAAGGTAAGCAGCACTATACAAAGGGGCGGCACCATACTCAAAACCGCGCGCAGTAAGGAATTCATGACAGAAGAAGGTCGCGCCAAAGCCTATGAAAACATCAAGAAGCACGGTATAGACGCCTTGGTTGTGATAGGAGGCAATGGATCGCTGACAGGTGCCCAGATGCTGGCAATTGAGCATGACGTCAGAGTCATAGGTCTGCCTGGCACCATTGACAACGATCTTTGCGGAACAGACTCAACCATAGGTTATGATACCGCACTTAACACCATAGTGGAATGTGTGGACAAGATACGTGACACCGCAACATCACATGACCGCATTTTCTTCGTGGAGGTAATGGGACGCGATGCCGGCTTCCTTGCCCAGAACAGTGCAATTGCTGCAGGTGCTGAGGCGGCCATAATACCTGAAGCCAACACAGACATAGACCAGCTCGCAGCATTCATCAACCGTGGCATACGCAAGTCAAAAAACAGCAGCATAGTGCTGGTATCCGAAAAAGATGGCTGTCTCTTATACACATCTCCGAGCCCACGAGACGGACTCCT
>CAMFRR010000135.1 GCA_945982095.1 uncultured Bacteroidales bacterium | reverse complement strand
AAGGAGTCGTCGGCAGCGTCAGATGTGTATAAGAGACAGTCGGAAATCTGCCCCAGCGCAGTCTCGCTGTTGCCCATGCACAGCTCCAGGTCTCCGCTGTCGAATACACTGATATCTTCCAGGTCGAGGTCGAGGTAAGGGCTGTAGGTCTCCAGTCCGTAGGATTCGCTGCGTATGGCCCGGCTTCCGAATCGTGTGCCAGGACGATAGGATGTTGTTGAGTCGAACGGTGCTCCGAACAGCACAATGTCAGCCTCGCTGTAATCAGCGTCGCAACCTATGAATGTTTCTACGTTTCTTTCCAGCATTTCTCAATCATTGATCTTTTCCACGTCAGCCAACATCCTCTCCACATAGGCGGGGAGGGCGAAACAGCCGACGTGCAGGTTTGTGGTGTAATAATCAGTATATATGCCCAATTTCTTCCATGCGGCCGCATCCAGATCATCCACGGGGTGATACTTCTTCGAGGCGTAGCCGAACAGCCAGTAACCTGAAGGATATGACGGGATGTGGGCCTGATAAACCCTGCAAATAGGGAAGTTGTCAAGTATACGCTTGTGGGCCTTTCTGGTCTCTTCTCTGTCAAGTTCGTAGAAAGGAGACTGATGCTGGTTCACCATAATACCGTCTTCTTTCAGAGCCTTGAAGCAACTGCCATAGAACTCTTTGGTAAGCAGACTCTCGCCCGGTCCGTAGAATCCGGCCGAGTCCACTATGATTATGTCGTATTCGTTTTCTATGTGGCGAATGAACCTGAGGGCATTGTCCGTGTAGAGATTGACCCTGGGATCATCCAGGGCTGCGGCCACTTCGGGAAAGAACTCACGGCAGGCCTCAATCACGCCTTCGTTGATTTCCACGAGGTCTATTCTTTCTATGCTGTCATATTTTACCAGCTCGTCCACCACGCCTCCGTCTCCGGCTCCGAATACCAGAATGTTCTTGGCATTCTTGTTCACGGCCATGGGCACATGGGTGAGCATCTCGTCATATATGAACTCATCTCTCTCGGTGAAGATGATGTAGCCGTCCACGGCAAGAAAGCGTCCATATTCGAATGAGTCGAAAATATCCACTCTTCCCAGATCGTTCTCTTTGCTGTACAGGTGCTTGTCAACCTTGACGGAGAACTTGACATCCTTTGTGTGATGTTCAGTGAACCAGTATTCCATCCCGTTTAGTATGTAAGTGTTTCTTTTATCACGTTTAGCCTCTCCACCTTCTCATCTTCAGGACCTGTCAGTGAACAGCCCTTTTCCTTGGCATAGAGTATATAATCTATGATTTCCTGGGTAATGCGCTCGCCCGGAGCCAGGATAGGGATGCCCGGAGGATAGCACATCACGAATTCAGTGCATATCCTTCCGTTGGTCTCGCGTATAGGAATCATTTCCTCCTTTGCCGCGTAGAAGGCTTCCTGCGGAGTCATCACAACGGCCGGATTGATGTACTCATGGTCAAAGAGGCCGCTCCTGTCCTTGCTGTGCAGACGCTTTATGTCATAGAGTGCGCTCACAAGCCTTTCGACCTCGCTCATCCTGTCGCCTATGGATATGTAAGCCAGCACGTTGCCTATATCGCCCAGCTCCAGCTGAATGTCGTATTCATCTCTCAGAAGGTCATATACCTCAATGCCTGCCAGGCCAATGTCAAGGGTGAATATTGTGAGTTTGGTCTTGTCGAAGGCATATATGCTGTCTCCATTGATAAGTTCCTCACCATAAGCATAATAGCCTCCTATCTTATTGATTTCCTTACGTGCGTATTCAGCAATGCGAACCACTTCTGCGAAAGCCTCATGCCCTCTTAGGGCAAGATTGCTCCTGCTTATGTCAAGGCTGGCAAGCAGCAGATAAGATGCACTTGTGGTTTGCGTGAGATTGATAACCTGACGCACATAGCCGGGGCTCACGTTTTCTCCTATCAGAAGGAACGAGCTCTGGGTAAGGCTTCCTCCGGATTTGTGCATGCTTACCGATGACATATCAGCTCCGGCGGCCATTGCAGTCATAGGCATATTGTCGCCAAAATAAAAATGTGTGCCGTGAGCCTCGTCCACCAGCACCATCATACCGTGTGCGTGGGCAATCTCAACAATGCGCTTGAGATTTGAACAAATGCCGTAGTAGGTTGGATTGTTGACAAGCATGGCAACAGCATCGGGATTTTCCTCAATCACTTTCTCTATCTGTGAGATTTTCATGCCCAAGGCTATTCCCAGCCTCTTGTCGGTTTCCGGATTGACATATATCGGAGTGGCCCCGTTTACAACCAGGGCGTTGATCACACTCCTGTGCACGTTGCGGGGCAGTATTATCTTTTCTCCGCATTTGCAGGCTGTAAGTACCATGGACTGTACTGAAGATGTTGTACCGCCAACCATGAGGAAGGCATGAGCCGCACCAAAAGCGTCTGCCGCGAGTCTTTCGGCCTCCTTTATAACTGAAATGGGATGGCAAAGGTTGTCCAGAGGCTTCATTGAATTGACATCCAACTCCACACAACGTTTGCCGAGAAGGTTCACAAGCTCAGGATTGCCACGTCCTCTCTTGTGGCCGGGAACATCGAAAGGAACAACCTTATTCTTCCGGAATTCCTCAAGGGCTTCATATATAGGCGCCCTCTTCTGATTAAGATGCATAGGCAGGTTAAGTTTCAGCGTTTTTTTTCAGTTGCAAATATAATAGAAAATATATATTTATAGAGGGTCGGGGTCAAAAAATATATGACCTGTGTATTTGTTGTTTTTTTCAAACTCAGCTACCAGTGAAAGAAGTATCTCTTTGCGCGTTGTGAGCGTCTTGTCTTTGCTGAAAAACAGTCTAAGCGAATCGGGTCCATTGGGTATTATCTGGCATAAGGACAGAGCCTCAATATCTGATCTCAAAGATGCTGTCATTCTGGCTGCCCTGTCAGGAAAATTATCCTTTGCGTTGATGTCCACCATACGTGTGAAAGGAGGATATCCGAACTGCCGGCGTTCGGACAGCAGAGGCGAAATATTTCCGCTGACCAGGACACCGAAAACAGGGTGTTCCGAGGCTTTGGCAGGGATGAATACCGAACGGAGCGAAGGTCCTGCCTGGATGACGGCAGCCATGACAGTGTGAATCAGATTTTCATCAGATCTGAAGCCGTTCTTGCCCAGCATTGCATCGCTGCCGAAAACCGCCAGAAGCTCCATACCTTCTGGTATGGGCTTGGCAATCAGATCCTCCGTGATGAAAGGGCAGTATCCCAATTCTTTGTTAAATATGCTGCTCAGCTCTTCAGCTTTTGGAAATGCCGCTTTGAAAGGTTTGTAAATGGCAATTTTTGCACCTTTGTTGCGCCTTATGCGTTCCAACAGTCTTTTGGGCACATCTCCAACCATTCCATTCTTATGGATTTCAGCCCCTATATCCACAATTTCCCATTCCATGTCAGAAGCAAGACGCTTAATATAGGACTCATATTTGCCGCCCAAGGCATTGAAACAGCTCTCGAATGAAGGATCGGGGCTCTCCAAAATAATGTCAGAGCCATGTACCTTTGCCAGCATGACAGCAGCATCACGTCCATTGTAGCGTGGAGCAGGGGAGGACTGCTTATATGAAAGCTCATGTTCCTCCTGTACTATTACCAGCTTCAAATCCTTGAAAGGCAGGAAGATGGAACTGCGTGTGCCCAATACCACATAAGGCTTGCCGCTACGTATTGTGCGTGCTGCCTCCCTTTTTCGCGAGGGGCTTATGTTTGAGCCCCATACAATGAGGCGCGACCCCGCAAGCTTGCGCATCTCCTCTTCCAAGGCTTTCGTCATTTTGACCTCAGGTACAAGCCAAAGAACATTGCCTCCTTCCTTAATGGTATGCAGACAACTGCACTGCATAATGCTCTTGTCCCAAGGCGTAGACAAAAGGACAGGCTTTTTACTGTGAATCAGTTGCTTACATATTTCCTTCGCCTGATCTGGCATATCATACGCCCTCTCTGCCGGCTCCAGGAAAACAGCATCCTTTTTGCGAGGACGCAC
>CAMFRR010000134.1 GCA_945982095.1 uncultured Bacteroidales bacterium | reverse complement strand
CACGCTGTGTGTGACGGTATATTGTGGTGGCAACCGCCTGTGCCATCGGTACTAAAAAGCAGCACATGTTTTTCTGGTTTTAAATTATTTTGCTTCGATTTCTTTGATTTCAACTTCATTGCCCCTGAGCAGCCAGGTGTTGCCGCTCCCACAGTATGGGCAGGTCTTACCGTGGGCAACTGTGGGGTATTCTTGCCTGCAATTATCACACCATGTGACGGCCTCTTGAGTTATTATCTCAAGCTTGCAAGCTGTAAGCATATCTTCTTTGGCTACGGCCCAATTCCAGCAATCTTCAAGGTAGTAGGGAACAACGGTGGAAACTTCGCCTATGTGCATCACTACCTTGCTGATTTTGCTGCAATTGTTTTCCAAGGCCACATCCTTGACCTGCTTTATGATATGGAACACTATACCCAATTCGTGCATAGTATAATCTTATTTGTCTTTTTTGAGCAGAATCTTGGCTCCGCGTTTGATTACATAAGGAAGCAGGGCTCCGACCTTGTCTTCACTCTTGACCATAGTGCTGCACTCTGGATGCTCGCGGTACAGGTGTATGGCGTCGAATCCGCATTTGGTGGTACATATGCCGCAGCCTATGCAGCGGTTGGTGTCCACTATAGAGGCACCGCAACCAAGGCATCGTGAGGTCTCTTTCTTTATCTGCTCTTCTGTGAGAGTGCCGCAATACTCTTTGAAAGGATCCTCGCCCCTGATTTCTGCTGCTACCTGACGTGAAGAGTTGTCATAGCTCTCGACCAATATGTCATCTTTGTTGAGTTCTATGAAGTCTCTGCGGTTGCGTCCTATGGTCATATGGCCATGCTGCACGTATCTGTGAAGTGATTCGGCCGCCTCTTTGCCTGTAGCAATTGCATCAATCGCAAACTTAGGGCCGGTGAGGCAGTCGCCGCCTACGAAAATGTCTTCTTCGGCAGTCTGCAGAGTGAGCTTGTCGCCTATAGGATATACGCCACGGAACATTTCAACCTTGCTGCCTTCGAAAAGCTTGCCCGGAGTGACAGTCTGTCCTATTGCGAATATCACCATATCAGCCTCAAGTTCAATAACTTGACTCTCATCATATTTAGGGTTGAACTTCTTGTTCTCATCGAACACAGAGCAGCATTTCTTGAACACTATGCCTTTAACCTTGCCGTTTTCTGCAAGAACTTCTTTAGGACCCCATCCTGTATTCAGAATCACTCCGTCTTCGCGAGCTTCGGCGCGTTCGTGTACGGAAGCAGGCATAATGTCTTCGGTTTCAAGCGAAAGCATGGTAACCTGGGATGCGCCGCTGCGTTTTGCGACACGGGCTGCATCTATGGCTACGTTTCCGCCGCCCACTACAACAACTTTTCCCTCCAGCTTCTTTTGGCCGCAGTTGGCCCCGTGGAGGAATTCAATGGCCGTTGTCACGCCTTCGGAATTTTCTCCGGCTATACCAGGAAGCCTTCCGCCCTGACAACCTATGGCTATGTAGAAGGCCTTGTAGCCCTCAGCCCTGAGTTCATCCAGGGTGATATCCTTTCCTACCTCTATTCCAGTGCGTATCTCCACACCTATTTCGCGCATTACATCTATCTCTGCGTCAATGACTTGCTTGTCGAGCTTGTATGAAGGTATGCCATAGCGCATCATACCGCCAGGCTCGCTGTTCTTTTCGAAAACCGTTGGGTAATAACCCATTGTGGCAAGGTAATATGCGCAGCTCAGGCCAGAAGGTCCGCCGCCTATGATGGCAATCTTCTCTTTCCAGCGTCCCATGTTGGATGCAATCACTATTTCAGGTATGAAACGTGTGCTTGCGTCAAGATCCCTGTCAGCGATGAATTTCTTGACGTCGTCAATGGCCACGGCCCTGTCAATGGTGCCACGGGTGCAAGCGTCTTCGCAGCGGCGGTTACATACTCGTCCGCATACTGCAGGGAATGGGTTCTCACGCTTGATAAGTTCCAGAGCCTCAGTGTATTTGCCTTCTGCGGCCTTTTTCAGATAACCCTGAACAGCTATGTGTGCCGGACATGCTGTTTTGCATGGGGCCGTACCGCTTGGGTAGCAGTTGATGCGGTTACGGTCACGATAATCCTCGTTCCACATATGCTTACCCCATTTCGAAGCGTCAGGCAGCACTTGTACAGGATACTCCTGTTCGCCGTGTTTCGTACAGAGTTTCTGGCCCAGTTTCACCGCGCCTGCAGGGCAATATTCTACGCAACGGCCACAGGCCACGCAATTCTTCTTGTCCACCCTTGCCACATATGCACTGCGGCTCATATTAGGGGTGTTGAACAGCTGGGATGTACGTAAAGCGTTGCAAATCTTGACGTTACAGTTGCATATTGCGAATATCTTACCTTCTCCGTCTATATTGGTGATCTGGTGTACGAAGCCATTGTCCTCAGCCCTTTTGAGTATTGCCATCGCTTCTTCGTAGCTCACGTCATGGCCTCGTCCTGTTTCACGGCAATAGTCGGCCATGTCTCCGACTCCTATGCACCAGTCCTTATAGTCATCAGCACAGCCTTCGTCCAGTTTCTTGCGACCATAGCGGCAGGAACATATTGATGCTCCAATATGGCCTTCGTATTTCTTCAGCCAATATGAAATATGCTCTATATCAATGGATTGGCTCTCCATAGGAATGGCCTTCTCCACAGGAATCACGTGCATTCCTATGCCGGCGCCTCCCGGAGGCACCATTGCGGTGACGTGCTCCAGAGGCAGGAAAGTCATACGCTCAAAAAACATTGCCAGCTCCGGATGCCTGTCCATCAGTTCAGTGTTCATATTGGTGTACTCTGCCGAGCCAGGTACGAATAGAGGCACCCAATACTCCCTGTCTTCTTTGTTGTAAGTTGTACCTGGTATAGGGCCGTCCTTGGTGTATTTGTCGCCATAATCGTATTCCAGCATACCGAAGTATGACAATTTATCCAGGAGAGCGTCGAATTCCTCATCGCTATCGGTGTAATGTTTTTTGTGGTTCCATTCCACCAGCTGGGCATATGGACGGTGTTCGCGCACTGTCATGAATTTCTTGGACACTATGTCCAGCAGCAAATCAAGTGAGGCTTCGCGTGTCTTTGCATCCATCTCGTCTTCAAAGATGCACGCAAGTCCCCAGTACTCAGGGTCTTCAGTCGTTACGCCCTTGATTTTGGCGGGTATGCGGTCTGTCACCTTAGTGACAAATTTCAAAAGCTTTGGATTGGGATTCTTGTCACCCTTGTGCTTCGGAATGTACTTTTTTGAAATTTCAGGCATGGTATTGTGGATTTTGTTGTTTCATATTGTCATAATTAGCTGACATTCAGGTCTTTCAGGCTTTCCAGCCGGCCACTTCTTTCAGCAGCCACCCGGCAAAGGCATCCACACCCTCACCGCTGAGCGCGCATATAGGGAACACAAGAGCTTTCGGATTGCGCATATGTATGTATTCCACACACTTATCCATATCGAAGTTGAAATATGGCATCACATCCACTTTGTTTATGAGCACAACATCGCATACAGAAAACATAAGCGGATATTTCAGAGGCTTGTCGTGACCCTCGGGAACGCTGAGTATCATTGCATTACGGCAACTTCCCGTGTCAAATTCTGCAGGGCATACAAGATTGCCCACGTTTTCAAGTATAGCAAGGTCTATCTTGTCCAAAGGCAGATTGTCCAGGCCCTGGCGGGTCATCTCCGCATCAAGATGGCACATTCCTCCGGTGTGGAGCTGTATGGATTCTATTCCTGTTGCCTCTTTTATTTTCACAGCGTCCACATCGCTGTCAATGTCAGCCTCCATCACGGCCACCCTTATCTTGTCCTTTATGGCGTTGATTGTGCTTATGAGCGTTGTGGTCTTGCCGCTGCCGGGCGACGACATGAGATTGAGAAGGAATACGCCCTTTTCCTTGAGATATTCCCTCAATTCGTCAGCTTCACGTCCGTTCTCTGCGAAAACGCTCTTCTTGATTTCAATCACTTTTACCTCATCCATGACCTAATTTTTTGTATCAATGCCTAAATATAAGG
>CAMFRR010000133.1 GCA_945982095.1 uncultured Bacteroidales bacterium | reverse complement strand
GGGTGGTGTTTTTTCTTATTTTCCTTTGGTGGTGTTGTTTTTTTTTAATCGACCCACACCTTTTGTTCATATAACCCCCACCTGTCACCACCTGTGCCTGAACAGACATGGCTGTGCACAGGAGTGTTACCAGAAGAGAAATCTTAAGGAAGATATTCTTCATAAGTACTTGATTAAAAAATGGAATTAATTGTAAATATTGATTGTTTGATTCTTCTTTCCGCTGCAAATATAACGAAATTTTGGAATTTCGTGCACGTTCACGGAAATTTTTCCAAAAATTTTCCTACATTTGCAGTGCAGGGTATTCAAGACCCTCGAAAAACGCTCATGGAATTTAAAACACTACTGACAATCGGCCTTACAAGCATGCTGGCGCTTGGATGCGGCCCGAAAGCGAATCCTCAAGAACCGGAGAAGCCAGCCCCAGACCCAGATGAAAAACCTGAAAAACCTGACACTCCTGACACTCCTCAGCAGCCGACATGGGATTATGCAGATTTCCTCATTCCTGACTATGAGGATGTGACTCCCAAAGAGCAGGCCTTCCCGGGAGCCGAAGGCGGTGGAATGTATGCAAGCGGTGGCCGCGGAGGTGACGTATACCACGTGACCACATTGGCAGACAGCGGTGCCGGCTCATTACGGGAGGGACTGAAAAGCGGGAACCGTACCATTGTCTTTGACGTTGCCGGTATAATCGAGCTCAAGTCTGCCATGAAAGTGAACAAGGACAATATTACCATAGCCGGACAGACAGCTCCAGGCGAGGGCATATGTCTTAGAAACTATACTTTCAATATACAGGCCTCAAATATTATAGTAAGGTACATACGCAGCCGCATGGGCGACACGGCCAAAAGCGAGGATGATGCAATGAACTCCTATTATAATACTAAAGGAGATCCCAAATGGCATGACATTATCGTAGACCACTGTTCAATGAGCTGGAGCACTGACGAGTGCGGCTCATTCTATGGAAGCCGAAACTTCACTCTCCAGTGGAGCATACTTTCCGAGAGCCTCACCAACTCCATTCACGGAAAGGGAGCTCACGGTTACGGTGGCATTTGGGGAGGCCAGACTGCCTCTTTCCACCACAATCTGCTCGCACACCACTCAAACCGTACTCCGCGTCTTTGCGGCAGCCGTTATTCCAATCAGGAGGCTAACGAAAAAGTGGAAGTTGTAAACAATGTATATTACAACTGGACCGGTGAAGGCGCATATGCAGGCCAGGGAGGCAGCTACAACCTCATAGGCAATTATTATAAGCCGGGTCCCGCTTCGGCTTCATCCAAAACCCATTGCCGTTTCTTTACCCCTTACCCTGACGATGGAAAGAACAATCAGGCCAAGGGCGTATGCGGCAAGTTCTATCTCAGCGGAAACTACATGGACAGCAGCGTTTCCGGACTCAGCAGTACACAGAAAAGCGAGGCAGATGCAGCCAACAAGGATAATTATGCAGCTACAGCCTTCGTTCCGAAATCAGGAATTGTGGCTTGCACACAGGCAGATTTCAAAGCCGGCAGCAAGTTCGACATAAGCAACAACGGATCCTATATAAAGAACCAGAGCGCTGCAACAGCCTATGAATCAGTACTTGAATATGCCGGTGCAAGCTTGAGGAGGGATGCTGTCGACGAACGTATAGCAAAAGAAGTCAAAGAAGGCAGCTATACCTATACGGGCAGCAACGGAGGTACCGGCGGTCTCATCGACACACAGTCGGATGTGGGCGGCTGGCCGGAGTACAAGGCCTCAGCAGAGGAACTGGAGAAGATCAAAGACAGCGATTCTGACGGAATGCCGGACTGGTTCGAGGATAAATTCGGCCTCGACAAGAACAACGCCTCCGACGGCAAGACCACGACTCTTGACAAACATGGACGTTATACAAACCTGGAAATGTATTTGCATTACCTGGTTCGTGAGGACATTGCAAACCAATATAAGTAGCATTGAATGAAAAAGATTACAACAATCATCAGCCTCTTCTTCCTGACAATGGGTGTAGGGATGGCAGCCCGCATGCCATATTCACAAAAGATGGTATACAGCCAGATGAGCCGTTGCAAGGACGCCTCATATCTGGACTATAGGGAGGGCAAGTACAAATGGAATTATACCCCGGGTCTGGAGCTCAAAGCCTTCCTGGATGTCTTCGATTGCTATGGAGATGAGAAGATACTGGAATATGCCGACCATTGGTATGACACACTCATAGCTGAAGACGGAAGCATCACAGGCTACAAAATCAGCAATTATTCCACAGACCACATATGCCCTGCACGTACTCTCTTCTACCTTTATGACAAGACAGGCAAGGAGAAATACCGTAAGGCTATGGATTTGGTAATGAAGCAGATAGAGACTCATCCACGCACTTCTGACGGAGCCCTCTGGCATAAGAAGGTATATCCTCACCAGCTGTGGCTTGACGGAGTCTATATGGCCGAGCCTTTCTATGCCGAATATGTGAGCCGCTATTTCCCTCAGGAAATGAAAGCTGAGGCTTTCAAAGACGTAGTGAACGAGTTCCTGGTTGCTGCCAAGCATTGCTACGACCCTGAGACCAAACTATTCCGTCATGCCTGGGACGAGAGCAAGTCAATGCCTTGGGCAGATCCTGTCACAGGCCAGAGCGCCCATTGCTGGGGCAGGGCCCTGGGCTGGTATTGCATGGCTGCTGTGGATGTGCTGGACATCATTCCTGCAGAGACTGAAGGCCGTGACAAGCTGATTGGAACACTCGCAGAAATTCTGAACATTTTGCCAAAATTCACTGATGTGAAAGACGGGGCCTGGTATCAGGTATTGGATTGTCCGGGCAGAGAGGGTAATTACATCGAAAGCACCTGTACTGCAATGTTCGTGTACAGCTATCTGAAAGCCGTCAGAATGGGCTATATAGACAAAAGCTGGCTTCCTCACGCCAAGAAGATGTATAAATATATGGTAAAACAGTTTATACAGGAAGACGAGACAGGAAGCATATGCGGCAAAGCCTGCTGCAAACCTATAAGTCTGACACGCTGCTGCGAAGTCGGAGGTCTCGGTGGCAAGAATAACCGAATGGGCGATTATCAATACTACCTCAGCGAACCCATACGCGACAATGACAGCAAGGGCACAGGACCTTTCATCTGGGCCTCACTTGAAATGGAAAAATTAAAATAAATATATAGAAATGAAGAGATTATATTTGCTGGCGCTTGCCTTGCTGGCCGTAATCACGACACAGGCAAAGCCTTATGAATTCCAGTATTTGTACAAAGATTTGCCTTTCGCCATGGATAAGGTGCAGAGGCCGACCATTCCTTCACGTAGCGTGAAACTCTCTTCCTACGGAGCTGTTCCGGACGGAAAGACCCTCAACACGGACGCCTTCGCCAAAGCCATTGAGGATCTTGGCAAGAAAGGCGGCGGTCATCTCATTGTGGAGCCGGGCATCTGGCTCACCGGTCCCATTGTGTTCTGCAGCGGCATAGACCTCCATCTGGAGAGGGGAGCCGTGATACTTTTCAGCGATGATCCTTCTCTTTATGAAGTTATCGACACGAACTTCGAAGGCCTGGATACAAGGCGTTGCATTGCCCAGCTCTTCGCCAAAGGATGCAAGAACATAAGCATAAGTGGTGAGGGTATCATAGAGGGCAACGGTGAAAGCTGGAGGCCGCTCAAGAAGGAAAAGGTGACAGCAGCCTTCTGGAAAAAGCATCTTGCCAAGTATCCTGAGGGAGTTGTGACCAAAGATGGAAAGATATGGTATCCCGACGCTGCCTTTATGGATGCTTTCTCACGCAAGAACAGGGACCAGAATGTGGTTTTCGAGCCTCTTGACGAGGTGAAATACCGCCGTTTCCTGCGTCCTGCAATGTTGGTGTTCGACAGCTGTCAGAATGTTATGTTCGAGGGAGTTACCTTCCAGAATTCCCCAAGCTGGAATGTTCATCCAATATATTGTACCAACCTCATCGTTAAGGATGTCACAATACGTGCTCCGCATTGGAGCCAGAACGGTGTCGGATTCGACATTGAAGCATGTAAT
>CAMFRR010000132.1 GCA_945982095.1 uncultured Bacteroidales bacterium | reverse complement strand
GTCCTGGACAAGGCCGGTAACGTACATGGAATCAATCTTGTCACCTGTGCTGAAGGTGAGGGAAAAGCCGGGGAATATGTTGCCTTCGTTGTTGTCTACGATGGCGCCTGTAACATCCACGGTGTAGGTGGTGTTAGGCAGGAAATCGCTCTCGGAAGTGAGAACCACGGATTTGCCGCGGAGCTTTGCTTTGAGCATCTTCTCCAGAGGAGGGGAGACGCTTATGTTCTTGACTTCCTTGCACTGTACGTATTCGTTGAAAGTGAATACTATCTCGGTGTTGTGAAGGGGTACGTTCCTTTCTCCCGGCAGAGGTTTGACTGCCACGAGCACCGGTGGTATGGTATCCTTGGGACCTCCGCTCGGACTGCCAGAGGTATTGGCGCAGGAGCTTGGGAAAAAGGTGGAGGCCAGAATTATGGCCGCCGGCAACAATGGTATGAGGTTCTTGATTTTCATTAGTTTAATTCCTATAAATCCACACGTCTGAGGTTCTGAACACCCTTGATTTCGCTCAAGAGGTTCATGACAGATTCAAGAGTCTGGGTATCATGCACCCATATGTCCATATAACCCTCGAATACACCGCCGTCAGCCACAATGCTTATAGCCTTGAAACTTATCTGTTTCTGCTGTGAAATCTTGCTGCTTATCTCGTGTATGAGTCCCATCCTGTCCAGACCGTTCATCTTCAGACGCACAGGGAAAGCGGCATATTTGTCCACCACCCATTTGGGACTTACTATCCTGTCTCCGTATTTGCTGGCAAGCGAATCTGCAACAGGGCAAGTCTTCTTGTGTATCTCTATGCTGCCATCATCAGAAAGGAAGCCCACTACATGGTCTCCGGGAATAGGATGGCAGCAATCTGCTATGAGAAACTTCTGGTTGTCGCTTTCAGTTTCTATCTTGCTGTCCTTCAAGCCAAGAGCCTGTTTCACCATCATGCGGGCATGTTCGGTCTTGAGGAAAAGCAGCCATTCACGCTTGGGAGCTTCTTTGCGCGAGGTAATGATTTCCACCTGATCCCAGTTCCTCAGTGTCTGTGACAATGGGGCCAGCTTATAATTGATTTTGGCAGCGATTGCATGATTGCCTATTTCCTCACCTTGCTGATAGCCGAAGTCCAGGGCGGTGGCACCCTGAAGTATCTGATGCTGGCCGCCTCTATGGTCCAGTACAAATATATCGCTGTCCATAAGGTCGTTATGTATCATGTCCAGCATATCCACGCTGTTCACCTGAGGATTCTCGAGTATCTCTTTGATACGTGCAATCCATTTGTCGGTATTGCTGATTTCGCTCTGGGCCTGATTGCGTTTGTAGCTCCAATGGGCGGCGATGCCCTTTTCGGCTATGTCATCCATACGTTTGGTACGTATCTGCACCTCGACATTGGTCCTGTCAGGGGTAAGCACCGTAAGGTGCAGAGCCTCATAACCGTTGGATTTAGGGTGCATGAGCCAGTCTCTTACCCTGTCAGGCCTGTAGTCATATATGGCTGTGACAAGGGCGAAAATTCTGAAACATTCGTTCCTTTCCTGAATTATGTCATTGCTCGAAGGAGTGAAAATGATGCGCACCGCGTAGAGGTCACTTATCTGGTCGAAAGTGACATGCTTGGTGTTCATCTTGTGCCATATGGAATAAGGAGTCTTGACCCTTTTCTTCACTACATAGTCAATCCCTGCCTCATCAAGGGAACGGCGTATGGGCTTGAGGAAATCATCTATCATGGCCTCCTTATCTATTGCCCTGTCGTTGATCATATTGACGATATGGCTATAGGCCTCGGGTTCTTTGTATCTTAGCCATATGTTCTCCATTTCCGACTTGATGGTGTATAGACCCAGCTTGTGTGCAAGAGGCACGAAGATGTACATGGTCTCGGCCAATATCTTGTCCCTCTTGTATTCAGGCATGAAGCTGATGGTACGGCAGTTATGAAGTCTGTCGGCCATCTTGATCAGTACCACGCGCATATCGTCGTTGAGCGTGAGCAGAATGCGTTTGAAGTTCTCTGCCTGAAGGCTTTGGGAAGAAACGCTTTTGCTGTCCTCGTGGTCCAAGACTGTTTTGATCTTGGTGAGTCCGTCCACAAGGCTGGCGATTTTTGGGCCGAAGAGGTTGGAGATGTCCTCTACAGTGTATGAAGTGTCTTCCACAACGTCATGAAGCAGGGCGGCACAAATGCTCTTGTGGCCCAGGCCTATTTCCTCCACCACAATCCTCGCTACGGAAATCGGGTGCAGTATATACGGCTCGCCGCTGCGCCTGCGCACCCCTTTGTGTGCGGAGTTCGCAAAATCGAAGGCTTTCTGCACAAGCTTGAGCTGGTCTTCGCCTGTACAGCGGCGCTGCGCGGCCTTCATCAGCAAGGCAAAGTCATTGTTTATTATCTCGCAGTCCTGCCTGCTAAATTCACTTTGAGGCTTCATAATTTTTCTTGTATTCGTGAACGTTCTGGAACGCATAGCTCAACTCTGCTCCCAACAATATGGCATACCAGCTGAAATTCAGCCAGAACATAAAGAAGGGTATGGCCGCAAGGGCTCCGTATATGCCGCTTAGCCTGAGCATGAATATCTGGCTGCCTACATACACCGCCTGGAGTATCACAAATGCGGTGCCGCTGAATATGGCCGCCTTGAATGCGTTCTTAAAATGAACCTTAGTATTCGGGATGAACTTATACATCGCCGAAAAAGTCAATATTGCTATTATGGTGAAAATAAACCATTTGATCCATATGCCGCCAATAAGGTCAGTCAGCAGCACCAGGCCGCCGTAAAGCATGAGCAGCAGAAAAGGGGAGAGCAGCAATATGGCGCAATCCCTCCAGAAACGAGTGGAAAAACTGCGTGCTTTTTCCACCTTCCACACATTGTTGAATACCGTTTCCACGCAAAGCATCATCCAAATCACCAGCCATACGAAAAAGGCGGCGCTGATGAAACCCCATACGGATGAGGAAGCCTTCTCCAACACATTTCCCGCAAAACCCATAAGCGTCGATACCGCTTCGGGATTGTTCGGGAAGTTCTCCAAGAGTATGTTGTGGATGACTCCGGAGAGGCCAAGCCCGTCTGTCACCGCAAGCATTACCGCCAGCAGCGGAACCACGGCCATGGTACAGAAAAAGCTCAGAGCGACGCTCTGAAAACCTATCTTCTGTGCGCTGAAGGTCTTGGCGGTCAGAACTATGATGCGAAGGCTGTGCACGATGCGCCTCTTGAGGCTGCCGTAGCTGTCGGCATCCACAAGCCAAAGACCCTCGTTTACGAAGTGTCTGCCCTTATTTACTTTTTTCCTTATACCCATTATCTTCAATAATCCTAAGCTTTCAGAACAGGGTCAGTTCCTGTTCATCCGGCTTGGCCATTATTTCGCCGGCTATCTCATAAAACTCAGCTTCACTCACCATCCTTACTCCAAGATCCCCGGCCTTCTTGATTTTCTCAGGGCCAGGCTTTTCCCCCACAATTACCATAGCCGTCTTCGAACTGATGCTGCCCGATGCCTTTCCTCCATGAGCTTCAATAATGGCCTTCATCGCATCACGGCTTATGGAATAGCTGCCTGTAATCACTATGCTCATTCCCTTGAGCTTGTCATCCTTGAGGGCTTTAGCCTCGTTGGAGAACTGAAGCCCTGCAGCTTTAAGACGTTCAAGGTTAGTCTGATTTACAGGATCCGCGAAATACGCAAGTATGCTGTCCGCAATTGTTCCTCCAATGTCACCAACTGCCATCAGTTCATCCTTTCCGGCGGCTGCAAGTGCATCTATATTGCCGAAATGGCTTGCCAGGGTCTTCGCTGTGGTTTCACCAACATTCCTTATTCCAAGTGCATAAAGTACCTGTCCGAAAGGCACTTTACGGCTCTTTTCCAGACTCTTGAGAAAACGTTCACAAGATTTTTCCTTCCATCCGTCCAGCCTGAACAGCTGATCGAATCTCAAGTCATAGAAATCTGCAGGCATCCTGACCAGGCCGGCATTATACATTGCCCTCACGGCTGTCTCTTATACACATCTGACGCTGCCGACGACTCCTTACGTGTA
>CAMFRR010000131.1 GCA_945982095.1 uncultured Bacteroidales bacterium | reverse complement strand
TTCCTAAACAGTTTTTACGCATAGGGGGCAAGACCATACTCCAGCTCTCGATGGAAAAAGTGGCTTCAGCTGTGCCTGGGGTAAGAATGGTGATAGCCCTTCCGGCTGCGTGGAGGGAATGGTGGCTCGAAGAGTGCCGGAATATGAATATTGAGCTCAGGCAGAGCCTTGTGGAAGGAGGCATAACCCGTTATCATTCGGTGAAGAATGCGCTGGAGAAAGTGCCCGAATCAGCAATAGTTGCCGTGCACGACGCTGTACGCCCCTTTGTTTCGGAGGCTCTGGTGGCGGAAGCCTTTGCCCATGCTGCGGAATATGGCAGCGCCGTTCCTGTGATACCCGTTACGGACACCCTTAAGGTGCTTCGAAAGGATGAGAACGGGAATCTGGAGGAGATTCCAGGGGCCTCTGCCGACCGCAGTGTGATGTTCGGAGCCCAGACCCCTCAGGTATTCAGAGCGGATATGCTCAAAGAGGCCTACCGTCAGCCCTTCGACACCGCTTTCACGGATGATGCTTCGGTTGTGGCCCGTACAGGGGTAAAAATACACTATATCCCCGGTGAGAAGTACAACATCAAGCTGACTACTCCCGAGGATATGTTATTGGCAGATTTGCTTACGATTTGACAGTGTTATTTTTTCTTCGTGCCCTGACACTTCTTTACTTCAGCTTTTTTTGAATCCTGTTGAGGGTTAGAATTGAAGCGGGTATTTTCAAATTCTTCAACCCACAGCTGTCTTTCTATAGGTTGCTGCAGCGAAAGCAAGGTCTCGGTACTCTGTATGTACGGAATTTTCTGCAGGGTGTTCACAATGACTTCCATCAGGTGTTCGTGGTCCATACAGTATAGTTTTACCAGCAGCGAGTACTTTCCGGTTACGAAATGACACTCCACCACCTCATGCACCTTTTTCAGGGACTCGATGACCTCAAGATACTTGTTGCCTTCTGAAAGTTCAATCTGAATGTAGGCACATATGTGTATGCCCAATGCTTCAGGTTTGACCAACAGTCGGAAGCCTGTGATAATTCCCGCTGATTCAAGCCTTTTCACACGCTGATGTATGGCTGCACCTGAAATGCCGCATTCGCGCGCTATTTCCAGGTAAGGCATTCTTGCGTTCTTTACGAGGAAGTTCAGGATTTTCCTGTCTGTCTGGTCAATCTGGATGTTTTGCATGGCACTTACAGTTTGTAAGTTGCAAATATATTATTTTTTCCTGAATTTTCCTCGTCTTTTTGAAGTAGGTTCGCTGTTGGAGATAATATTTTTTACATCTTCTTCTTTCAGATTGTAAGCATCCAAGTCTTTAGGGATTTTATAATTCTGATTTTCAAACTTGATGTATGGTCCGTACGAACCGTTTATTACCTGCATTCCGTTCCACTCTGCTATGATCTGCTGGGCCGGCTTGGCATCACTCTCCTTGATGATGGCTATGGCCTGTTCGAGGCTTACATTCAATGGATCAATGCCGCGAGGAAATTTTATGTTCCTGTCACCATGCTTGAGATAGGCTCCGTAACGGCCTTTGGCAGCAATTACGCTTTTGCCTTCGTATTCTCCCAATGTGCGCGGAAGCTGGAAAAGGCGCAGGGCATCTTCAAGGCTGAGGCTCTCAATAATCTGGCCCGGAGCAAGTGAAGCGTATACCTTGTTCTCATCCTCGCCTTTCTGCACGTATGGGCCATACTGGCCGTATTTGGCTATAATCTGCTTTCCGTCAGCTGGATCTGTGCCTATTACCCTTTCAAGACGTGTGTATTTGTTTTCGGACATGGAACTCTTTATGTTCTCGTGGAATGGGCTGTAGAAATCAGCAATCAGCTTGTTCCACTGGAGCTCTCCGCTTGCAACTTTGTCGAAATTGTCTTCTACTGCTGCAGTGAATCCATAATCCATGACATTGGGAAAATGTTCCAGAAGGTAGTCGGTTACCATTATGCCAATATCCTGAGGCAGGAGCTTGCGCTTCTCTGCTCCAACTGTTTCTTCTTTTGTTGTAGTGGTAATGGATCCGTTTTTGAGCATCAGGTCAGACACTTTCACCTTACGTCCCTCCTTGTCGCCTTCCACGACATAGCCCCTGCTCTTGATCAGGGTGTTGATGGTGCTTGAATATGTGGAAGGGCGGCCTATCTCCAGCTCTTCGAGCTTTTTCACCAGAGAGCCCTGATTGTAGCGCGGAGGGGCTGCAGCGAACTTGCATTCGGCATGTATCTCTTTGTCTATGAGCGGCATGCCAACTTTCAGTGCAGGCATCAGACTGTTCTGGCTGTTTTCTTTCTCTTCTTCGTTGCCTTCGATATAGACCTTCATGAAACCATCGAAGAGTATGCGGCTTTTTTCAGCCTTGTATTTGAGGCTGCTCTTGTCAGAGATGATTTCTATTGAGGTATTGAGCAGCCTGGCATCGGACATCTGGCTTGCAACTGTCCTTTTCCATATGAGCTCATACAGACGTTTTTCTGCCGTGCTTCCCTTGATTGAAGAGTTTTCTATATAGGTCGGGCGTATGGCTTCATGAGCTTCCTGGGCTCCTTTGCTCTTGGTCTTGTACTGACGTGGGCTGGAATACTCTGCGCCGAAATTCTCTGTAATGAATTTTTTTGCAGTGTTGATTGCAAGTTGGGAGAGATTTGTAGAGTCAGTACGCATATAGGTGATGAGACCCTCTTCGTATAGCTTTTGGGCCACCTGCATTGTTTGGCTCACGCTGAAGCCCAGTTTTCGCGCAGCTTCCTGTTGAAGCAGGGATGTGGTGAATGGAGAGGCCGGCTTGCGTAAGCCTTCTTTCTCGCTGATGTCACCAATGTGGTAGCGGGCGCCTATGCTCTGCTCCAGAAAGGCATAGGCTTCGGCTTCGCTGCTGAAACGCTGGTCCAATGTGGCCTTGATTCCTTCTTTAGAACCCTCAGGTATGAATAAGGCGTCGACCTTGTAATAAGTGTCGCTTTTGAACGCCTGTATTTCCCTTTCTCTATCCACAATCAGGCGCAAAGCTACGCTCTGTACCCTTCCTGCCGAAAGCTTGGGCTGAATCTTGCGCCAAAGAACCGGGCTCAGCTCGAAACCCACCAGCCTGTCCAAAACCCTGCGGGCCTGCTGGGCCGACACCAGGTTCATATCTATGTCGCGGGGATGTTCAACGGCTTCGAGTATGGCGTTCTTTGTGATTTCGTGGAACACTATACGTTTTGTCTTGCTTTTGTCCAGATTCAGGACTTGTGAAAGGTGCCATGATATGGCTTCTCCCTCGCGGTCTTCATCGGATGCCAACCACACTGTTTCCGAGTTGTCAGCCAGCTTTTTCAATTCTCCGACAATTTTGGCCTTGGAGGACGGAACCTCGTAAATCGGGGCAAAACTGTTGGCTATGTCTATGCTTAAGTTCTTGTCATTCAGATCTCTGATATGTCCTTGACTGGACTTTACCGTATAGTCGGCCCCCAGATAGCTTTGGATTTTCTTTGCCTTTGTAGGTGACTCGACAATTACAAGATTTCCCTTCATATCAATCTTTTGTTTTTTGCAAAGTAAACCACTTTCTCCCGAATATTCCAAATAAATGTGTAATTTTGTAACCCAAATTTTTCCGACATGAAGGATTTATTGAAAATAAAAATAATCAGATGGTTCTGGATAATCCTGCTGGTTCCGGTGGTTTTGATATGCACAGTGCTCGCTTCCGTGTGGGCCTTTGCAGACATTCCTTCTTTCGAAGATCTTGAAAGGCCCAACAGCAAACTGGCAACCCAGATTCTTGCCGATGACGGCCGCCTGCTCACCACCTTCCATATTGAGAACCGTTCGTTCGTGACCTACGATGACCTTTCTCCTTATCTGGTCAAGGCTGCAGTAGCAACCGAGGACAAGCGTTTCTATGACCACTGCGGCATAGACTTCGAGAGCCTTGCCAGGGTATTGTTCAAGACCATACTCATGCGTGATTCATCTCAGGGTGGAGGAAGTACCATCACCCAGCAGTTGGCTAAGACCCTCTATCCCCGTGCCGACATATCTGACAGCCCTTTCGGAGTGAGGCAGGCAAGGATGGTGTGGATCAAGCTCAAGGAATGGGTGACGGC
>CAMFRR010000130.1 GCA_945982095.1 uncultured Bacteroidales bacterium | reverse complement strand
ATGAAAAGTTTGCCTGACATGAAAAATGGAGCGGTAAACGGGGGTCGAACCCGCGACCTTCGGCTTGGGAAGCCAACGCTCTGCCAACTGAGCTATTACCGCAGAAATATTATTTGCCTAAAAGTTTAAGAACACTCTCCATTCCGGCTGAAAGAAGGCTGGAATCAATGCCGCTCTTGCCTTTCTGCATAGAATCTGTAATCTTTTGAAGATCCATGTTGCTGAGCAATGAAAGGGCATCCACAACCTTGCCTACATTGTTGTCATTAACAACAGGAGCAGTGACCATCAGACCTTTGCCAAAATCTTCCTTAGCCTGATCGCTGTCACTCTTCAAGGAGGACAGGGCATCGGAAAGGGTCATCAGATTAAGTATGTTCTGTGCATTGCTTAGGTCAAGCTTGCCAGTTGTCAGGTACTGGGTTGCAAAGGCCGTGAGTACTGTACCGGCCTTGCTGCCGTTCTTATAGTCGAGCGACTGGGCAAGTTTCGATGCGCTGCCACAAGAACTCAAGACCAGAGCAACGAACAAAATTGAAAATATTGATTTAAGTTTCATAATCACCTCTATGAAAAATCAGATTGCTAAATTACAAAAAGCAGACCTAAAAAGCAAATTTATTCAAGCTCAGCCGTAGATTCGAAAAATGAGAAATGAACATTTCCATATTTCTTTTCCTTCACGAATGCCTTGTGGTCTCTGAAACAATGTTCATCTCCATGCTCAAGTATGAAATAGCATCCAGGGTGCAAAATGCCGGCACCAAGCACTTTATCAGGCAACTGGTCCAGGGCATCCAGAGCATAGGGCGGATCGGCAAAGACAAGATCATACTTCCTTTTACAAAGGGGCAGAAAATCAAATACATTGCAATGCACGGTATTATGCCCCTTGATGCCCAGGGCAGAAGCCGCCTTGCTTATGAAACGCGCATTTTCGGCATTCATTTCCACACAGTCCACTAAGGCTGCTCCCCTTGAAGCAAACTCGAAGCCTATGGAACCTGTGCCTCCGAAAAGGTCAAGCACAACCAAATCCTTGAATTCATATTCATTGTCAAGGATATTGAAAAGCCCTTCCTTCGCAAAGTCGGTAGTAGGCCTGGCCTTATAGCCTTTTGGAGGATTGATTCCTTTCCCCTTATGCACTCCACCTATTATCCTCATCGCATCAGCTCCACTTTTTTGAAATAACTATATAATGATACGCTTTGCTCATGGCTGAGGTTATCCACAAAATATATGGTACTCAACTGAGGATTGAGCTGAAGTGTCTTGAGGGTGAGGAATATGTAATATTGGGCAGTGACAAAGTCGGCTGCCTGGAACACATTGCAGAACTGCAGTTGCTCACCCTGTGCCACCACCAGAGACAGTTCCCCGTCACGATGGCAGGCTATTATTTTGTTATATTCCCTTATCTTGAAGAGGGAAACCACCATATCATATATGATGGGTCTGCCATTGCCCGCATACACGAATACAGCGTCACGAGAAGGAAGCTCAAGAAACGAAAGCGGCTCCCCGTCTGTAAGGGGAACCACTTTTGAAAGTATGTCCGCGGCGGATTCAGGTGTAAAGAATTCCGACGGAACCAAAGTAAATCTGGATTTCATTACTCCCAGTTACCGGCATTGTTGTTAGGGCTGCTTACGCTACCAACCATCAGGCCAGGATAGAGGCCCTGATCCTCACGGGTTGCATCGAGATTGATGCGGAGCTGGCGGTCCATACCGTAGTGAAGGAGCTTCCTGTAAGGCATGCAGGCTTCGAAGAGAGGAACCGGAACGCCTGAAACTGTCTTGATAACTGTCTCCATCTCAACAGGTGCACCGCAGAATGGAATCATGAAAATTGAGTCGATGCAGAAATCAGGACGGTTGTTGAAGAGTGTATCCTTCACAGGAACCTCAGTCTTGATGGTGAATACCAGTTTCTGGCCTGCGTTAGCAAGAGCCAGCATCTGCTCCGGTTTAATCTTAGGATTTTTCTTCTTAAGCTGTTTTGTGTTCTCAACAGCAACAGAGTCATCCTGAGAACCAATCATCAGATCGATGGTAAGTTTGCCTTCGTTGTAGAAGAGTTTGAGAGAATCAAAGGTAGAGGCATAATGACCGGTCTCGGCCTTGAAAGCATTCTGAATAGTACGAATGTCTTTCAGACGCTGTATACCCACAGCCTCACGTCTTGCTTTCTCCTCATTGAACTTAACCGGTTTCATCACATTGACAACGATGAGATACGAAAGGGCCACGATTACTGCTGGGAGAACGAACCAAGTAAGAATTTTGTAGATAGGTTTCATATGATTGTTTTTTGTTTCTTCAAGTCGTAGGTTACGAATAACACGCAAATATATAAATTTCATTCATCAAATGCAATATAAATTTTTAAATTTGCAGACAATTCAAAGTCACATAGCAAAATGTACAATCATATACTGAGTTCACGGCTGATTGGAGTATTCACTCACATCAATCCGGATGGAGATGCCTTGGGCAGTTCCCTGGGGCTTGCGGGATATTTGGAACAGATTGGAAAAGATTATTTCATATTTCTGCCTTCAGAACCGGGCGAGGCCCTGAGTTTCATGATTCCCGCAGAAATCAGACATAAGATTATGGTGTGGGGCACAGACAGCCCTGAAGAAATCGTTTCAAGGGTCAAATCCTGCGACCTTATGATTTGTCTGGATTTCAACCAGCCTTCAAGGAGCGGGGAATTCAGCCAGCAGATTATAGACTCCGCTGCCACGAAAATTCTGGTTGACCATCATGTAGGGCCGGATACTGAGCATTTCAATCTCATTTACAGCAAACCCGAGGCCTCCAGCACCTGTGAGCTGCTGTACAGCCTGCTGATGGATATGCCTGACATCAATTCGGATGCCTCGAAGTTGAGCACGCTCACCCGGGAATCGCTTCTGACGGGCATGACGACTGATACCAACAATTTCGCCAACTCCACCAACCCTCAGACCTTCATCATGGCCTCACGCCTGATCGAAGCCGGAACCGACAGGGACAAGATATTGGACAAACTGTATTTCAGCTACCCTTTGCGCCGCATCAAAGCCCAGGCCTACATTATGGACAAGCTGCTGAAAATCACAGATGAAGGGGTGGCATATATAATTGTGGACAGACGCACACGGAAGAAGCTTGGCCTGCAGGAAGGCGACAGTGAAGGATTCGTGAATGTTCCGCTATCCATAGCTCAAGTACGTATGAGCATAATGCTGAGGGTTGAGCCGGACAGCCAGAAAGTAAGGGTTTCCATCCGTAGCAAAAAAGGCATTTCTGCGAGAAATATGGCGATGCAATATTTCAACGGAGGCGGCCACGAACAGGCTTCGGGAGGGCGTCTTACCATAGGAAAAGAGATAAGGAGCCAGAAAGAACTGGCAACATATGTGGAAAATTGCATTCACACTTTCTTCAAGGAACAATAATTGCAAGTTTTTTCGTACATTTGCAGGATTATGAGAAGATTTTTAAAGACAATAGGGCTCTCACTGACGGTCCTCGCGGTCGTTTCGTGTGCAAAGACAGTGACAGAGACCGGCATAGCTTCAGAAGAGAGGGCATTCGACTCATGGATGCACGTGCATTACCCTGGAATCGCCAAGTCAGGCAACGGCATATATATACTTGAGGACATCCCGGGAGATGGCGCTGAGGCAGAATATGATAACTACATATTTTTCAACTACAAATCGCGCAGTCTTTATGACGGCACAATCAGCGACTATAATGAAGGCTCAACTGCCCTGCAGCTCGGTACCTGGGACAAAAGCCATTATTACGGTCCTTCCATACTGCACTACTCCAAGGACGGCATTTCCTGCGTCCTGCACGAGATGATACGCACGAAAGGAACGAAAGGGGCCATGAGAATGGGCGGCAAGCGTACAGCGATAGTGCCTGCATGGATCAACGGCAGCTATGGCGACTTCAACTCCGAAGAAGAATACAAAGCCAACGGCATCAACGGCAGCGCCTGCATCTATACCATTGAACTGGTAAGAATGACTTCAGACATAGTTCAGGATCAGATTGACAGCGTAGAATATTATCTGAAGAATGTTAAGGGCCTCAAGGACTGTCTCTTATACACATCTCCGAGCCCACGAGACGGACTCCTATC
>CAMFRR010000129.1 GCA_945982095.1 uncultured Bacteroidales bacterium | reverse complement strand
GAGATGTGTATAAGAGACAGCTATCCATATCATAAGTGGCTGCATTGTAACTGTATACAGCTTGAGAAGATTCGTACGGGACGCAAGGTTACGGATTCTGTCGAGGCCTACAGCGACAAACTGAAATATTTCGGCATCACCGCTCAGGATATTGATGACACAATCTTGCCTATGTGCTCTACTGGAAACGAGAAAGTGACTGCCATGGGCTATGACCTGCCTCTTACAGTTCTGAGCGGACGCAGCCCTCACTTCTTCGATTATTTCCGCCAGCAGTTCGCCCAGGTGACCAATCCTGCCATAGACCCTATAAGGGAAGATCTCGTGATGTCTCTCACAGGTCACATAGGCAGGGTTGGCACTGGCATACTCAACCCTTCGGGCAGCAACTGCAAGATGGTGCGTATGGAACATCCTGTGATTACAAATGCGGAAATGGATATTCTTTGCCACCTTGGCTACAAAGGCTTCAATACAGTAAAGTTGCCTATACTTTTCAGGATAGACGAAGGTGAACAGGGTTTGAACAAGGCTCTGGAAGGACTATGCGCTCAGGCTGAGGCCAGCATAGAAGAGGGAGTCAATTATATCATACTCAGCGACAGGGATATAGACGCCGAGCATGCGGCAATTCCTTCGCTGCTTGCCTTGAGCGCCGTGCATCACCATCTGAAGAAGGTGGGCAAAAGGGTGCAGACCGCGCTCATTGTGGAATCAGGCGAGGTTTGGGATGTTATGCATATTGCCCTGCTGATAGGCTATGGAGCAAGCGCCATCAATCCATATATGGCCTTCGCTGTTGTGGATGCACTTGTCAAGGAAGGTCGGGTGAATATGGAACTGGAAAGCGCACGCAGGCATTATGTGGAAGCTACATCCAAGGGTATAAAGAAGATAATGTCCAAGATGGGCATCTCAAACATACGTTCCTACAGGGGAGCCAAGATTTTCGAATCTATAGGTCTGTCGTCTGAATTGCTGGACAAATATTTCGGAGGCCAGTCCAGCAGCATAGGTGGCATAGGTCTCAAGGAAATTGCCGCTGACGCCATAGCAATGCACGAAGGGGGCATTCAGGCCTACACCAGACATGACCATGCCTGGAACCCTCTCACCATATCCAAGCTGCAGAAAGCCGTGCGTGAGGGAGACTACGAACTTTTCAAGCAGTGGTCTGAAATTGTGGACAACAAGCCGCAGGATATGTTCATAAGGGATTTGCTGGAAGTGAAGACATCTGCTCAACCCATACCTCTGGAGGAAGTTGAGCCTGAAGAGAGCATAATTCGCCATTTCGTGAGCGGAGCTATGTCTTACGGCGCCCTTTCTAAAGAAGCGCACGAGCTTCTGGCTTCGGCTATGAACAGGCTGGGTACAAGGAGCAACAGCGGCGAGGGTGGTGAGGACAGACACAGGTATGCAGGTAACGGGCTGTGTTCCAAGACTAAACAGTTGGCTTCCGGCCGTTTCGGCGTTACTGCGGAGTATCTGGTGAATGCCGATGAGATACAGATTAAGGCGGCCCAGGGCGCGAAGCCGGGTGAGGGAGGTCAGCTCCCGGGATTCAAGGTGGACGAGTTCATAGCCCGTACACGTCATTCTCTGCCTGGAATAACCCTTATATCCCCTCCGCCTCATCATGACGTTTACTCTATAGAGGACCTGGCCCAGCTGATTTATGACCTCAAGAATATAAATCCTAAAGCCGCAGTGAGCGTGAAACTCGTGGCTGAAAGCGGGGTGGGCACCATAGCGGCAGGTGTTGCCAAAGCCAAGGCAGACCTGATTGTGATTTCCGGAGCGGACGGTGGTACAGGAGCCAGCCCTGCAAGCTCTACCCGATATGCAGGCATTCCTGCTGAGATAGGTCTTGCCGAGACCCAGCAGACCTTGGTGCGCAACGGCTTGAGGGATGCGGTGCGCCTGCAGGTGGACGGCCAGCTCAAGACAGCGAGGGATGTGCTGATTATGGCTATGCTCGGAGCCGATGAGTTTGCATTCGGCACCTTGCCTATGATAGTCATGGGCTGCATAATGGACCGTAAATGCAATCTGAACAGCTGTCCTGTGGGAATTGCTACCCAGGATCCTGCCCTCAGAGCCAAGTTCAAAGGCAAAGAGGAGCATATTGTTAACTATTTTACCTTCCTTGCCCGTCATCTGAGGGAGTATCTTGCAGCCATGGGAGTGAGGAGTCTCAAGCAGATAATAGGACGAAGCGACAAGCTTGTGCCAAAGGCTCAGCCTGAGGGTTCAAAGGCGGCTACACTGCAGCTTGACAGGCTCTTGTATTTCAATCCTCACAAAGCCAGCCGCTATTGGGACAGGGGGTCTTATACCACAGTAGGCCGCGTGTTGGACGAGGAAATCATAAGGGCCAGCGTAAATGCTGTGGAATATAAAGAAAAGCTCAGTCTTGAATACAATATTCATAACACGGACAGGGCGGCCTGTACCATGCTGTCGGGAGTCATAGCCCGCAAATGGGGAGAAGAGGCCTTGCCTGACGGCACGATTGAGCTTACTTTCAGGGGCTCGGCCGGCCAGTCTTTCGGAGCTTTTGCAGTCAAGGGCCTGGATATAAGGCTGGAGGGCGAGACAAACGATTATTTCGGCAAGGGCCTGTGTGGAGCGGTGATGAGCATAGTGCCTCCCGCCGGCATCAACCCTGCCTATGATGCCCATGAGAACGTGATAGCAGGCAATACCGGATTGTACGGAGCCACATCAGGGGAAGTATATGTAAACGGCAAGGTGGGAGAACGTTTTGCGGTGCGCAACTCAGGAGCCGTGGCTGTTGTAGAGGGAGCCGGAGACCATTGCTGTGAATATATGACAGGAGGCTGCATTGTGGTTCTGGGTCCTACAGGACGCAACTTTGCCGCAGGAATGTCAGGTGGCGTGGCCTATGTGCTGGACAGCAGGCATGATTTCGATTCATATTGCAATATGGATATGGTGGAACTGGGCCTGGTGGAAGATTCCCAAAGCGCAGAGCAGCTGCACTCTCTACTGCAAAGGCATTATGAGCGCACTTCTTCGGCCCTGGCAGCAAGACTTCTTGAGAATTGGCCGGCTTGCCTTGGGGATTTCATAAAGATAATTCCTACCGAGTATAAGAATATAACTGAATACAAAAGATGAAAAATCCGATTCATTTTACAAAGATGCATGGGCTTGGCAATGATTACATCTATGTCAATGCTGATGAATATAATATACCTGACCCTTCTGCCGCAGCCCTCAAATGGAGCCGCTCTCACCTGGGCATTGGTTCTGACGGGCTTGTGCTCATAAGCCGCAGCGATGTTGCGGATTTCAGGATGCGTATGTTCAATGCGGACGGGTCTGAGGGCAAGATGTGCGGCAATGCTTCACGCTGCATAGCCAAATATGTGTATGAAAAGGGCCTGACAGACAAGACAAGCATCAAGCTTGAGACTGCAAGCGGAATCAAGACTTTGGAGATACATCTCAAACAGTGCAAGGTGGAAGAGGTGACCGTGGATATGGGTATGCCTCAGCTCAGCAGCAAGACTCAGCTTGCAACTGAAGACGGTACCCTGGACCATTCGGACCTGAGCTGGGACGGCCATTCGGGAACCTTCGTAAGCATGGGAAATCCGCATCTGGTGGTGTTCACCGATGATGTGATGGGGATTGAACTGGAGAAGATTGGGCCTGTGATAGAGAAACACGAAATATTCCCTGAGGGTACTAATGTGGAATTCGCCCAGAAACTCGAGGACGGCAGCCTGAGGATGAGGGTGTGGGAAAGAGGCAGCGGCATCACTATGGCCTGTGGGACCGGAGCCTGTGCTACGGCTGTAGCAGCTTGTAAGACAGGACTTTGCAAGGGTGGAGCCCTGATTAGGATGGATGGCGGCGAGCTGAAGATAAGATGGGATGCAGAAGATGGCCACGTATATATGACGGGTCCTGCTGAATTTGTTTTTGAAGGAGATATAGAATTATAAGAAACTTAAGGAACTATGACTTTACTCAACGAAAATTTCGGAAATCTGGCGGAAAGCTATCTGTTCAGTACCATTGCTTCCAAGGTGGCGGCTTTCAAAGCATCAAATCCCGAGTCCAGGCTCATACGTCTTGGAATAGGTGATGTGACCCGCCCTCTGCCTCCTGTATGCATAGAGGCCCTTCAT
>CAMFRR010000128.1 GCA_945982095.1 uncultured Bacteroidales bacterium | reverse complement strand
GTCCGTCTCGTGGGCTCGGAGATGTGTATAAGAGACAGAGGTATCTCTGCAGATGGCTGATGAGAATGGAGTTACCAAAGATTATCGCATTCACTGCGGCGAAACCATCCTGGTACCTGCAGAGTGCCCTGACTTCGTACTCAGCCCTATAGAAAGAGGTTCCGAACTGATTGAAGCCACAGTACATCCAAAGGAAGAACACGACAGCTATACAGGTGACTGCGGCTGCACTGACGGATGCGAATGCGGACACGAACACTGATGATATCAGAAAATTTCGTTAAGTATGGCTGCAAGCCTTAGACCTCCGCGCAGAAGCTGAATCTCTATCACAGGAGTCCACTTGCTCTGGTAATCATAAGAAAGTTTTGAACCCACTGGAGTGGACTCATATATCTTGCTTGTAATGAGATAAGTTTCCTTGCCCCAGATTTCAGGATTTCCTGCGCTTATTGCAGCGGCCTCCTTCTTGTTCACGGTATCCACTTCCTTTGCCCACTCGGTGTATGTCCATTTGTGGGTGGATTCTATGATGCCGCTGTCGTAGATGCTGTGCAGGTTAGTACCCCTTCCGAAGAACTGAATCTGCCAAGCATTGCCTCCTCTGTCGGATTTGTGGCCCATATGCATAGGACAGTGCAGGTCTCCTACAAGATGTATGAGGAATTTCAGGGTCAAAGCTTCTTCCTCCTTGCTCAGCTTGCCTTCCTTCAGAGCTGCGACACTCTCATTGATGGCACGCACAACATCACCTTTTTCATTCAGTTCTGCTGTTTCCCAAGTCTCGTCGGCATCGATGTTTTTGTAATGCCAGGTCTTGGTGTAACGGTACTCGTCAGTGTTACTGGCATTGTCCATCCAATTTGCCCAGTAGACCATTGATTTGCCTTCCAGTATTCTGGAAATTTCTTTGCTTGCCCTGCGGCTCAGATGGTTCTCGGCTATGGCACAGGTGACATCATGTCCCTTCTGTCCCCAGGAATAGGCATTGGTGCTGCACATAAGGAGCAATGCTCCCATACAGCTACGTTTAAGTAGATTTAGTAAAGTATTCATAACGCAAGTATCGCAAATTTATTTCATAAACACAAAGAATACTGCCAAAACAAGACAGGCGAATGCCGCGAAATGGTTCCAATGCAAGGTCTCTCCCTTGAAACACAGTATCACAATAAGGCTGAATACGGTGAGGGATATGACTTCCTGCAAGACTTTGAGCTGAACCAGGGTAAAGGGGCCTCCGTTAATCTGGGAGCCAATGCGGTTTGCCGGAACCTGGCAAGCATATTCAAACAGGGCTATTCCCCAGGAAAACAGAATCACGCCTATTAGAGGCCAGGAATTGCTTATGTCCATCTCCTGCAGTTTCAGATGGCCATACCACGCAAAGGTCATGAAAATGTTGGACACGACCAAAAGCAAAATCGTAAGAAATATCTGCATTGCTCTGAGAATTTTTTAAACGGCCGCAAATATACGAAAATTTGTGTTATCTTTGTACGAAATGCCTGCCCCCTTAGTTTAATGGATAAAATGGAGGATTCCGGTTCCTTTGATAGGCGTTCGATTCGCCTAGGGGGTACTTCTTTAATGACTAATTGATATATGAAGAAAGCACTGTTTTGGATTTGCGCCGTAGCTCTTGCAGCTCTCCTGGGCACGGCTGTCTACCGTTTCTGTTTCTGGAAAACCCTGCCTGAGGAAGGGCCTCTGGCCCAACAAGTAGAGCACATACTGCAGCAGAACGGCTGCCTTGTGTGCCATTCCTATGAGCCTGAACTTCCTTTCTATTCCAAACTGCCTATCATGGACAAGATAATGGCAGGACATGTAAGGCATGCTGTGAGGTTTGTTGAGCTGGATGAGGCGAGCAAGAATCTGGCCGAGGCCGATGAAGTACTTGTAGCCAAGCTTGAGCATTGCATGCTTACTTCATCAATGCCTATAGCCGAGTACAGAATGATACATTGGGGCACCGGTTTCACTTCTGCAGAAAAGGAAATCATTGCCCGCTGGGTACGTGAAAGAAGGATGCAGATAACAGGCACTGAAGAATTTGCAGATTCACCTGTACGTCCTGTGCCTTCTTATGTTCCTTACGATGAAGCTAAGGCCGATCTAGGCAAAAGGATGTTCAATGACACCCGCATATCACTTGACAACACCATTTCATGCGCCAGCTGCCACATCCTTGAAGAAGGTGGCGCCGACCATGAGGATGATAGGGTATCCGAGGGCATCAACGGTCTCTTGGGTGGAGTCAATGCCCCTACCTGCTACAATGCCATATTCAACAAACAGCAATTCTGGAACGGCAGGGCTGCCGACCTTCAGGAGCAGGCTGCAGGCCCTCCTGTAAACCCTGTAGAAATGGGTGACCAGAGCTGGGATGACATTGTGGCCCGTCTGAAATGCGATGCCGCTCTTGTGAAGGAGTTCGAAGCCCTGTACCCTGAATCAGGTCTCAGCATGCACAGCGTGACAGACGCGATAGCCGAGTACGAGAAAACCCTCATCACTCCGGACAGCCGCTTTGACAAATATCTGAAGGGAGATGCCAATGCCTTGACAAAGAAGGAGTTGAAAGGCTACCATGAGTTTATCGACAACGGATGTGCCGCTTGTCACGTGGGTGTAAATATGGGTGGTCAGTCTTTCGAGCACATGGGAGTGTTCGGCAACTATTTTGCCGAGCGTGACAAGGACATCAAGAGACATGCTGACGATGACGGACTCATAGGATTCACAGGCAATCCACGTGATCTTGAGCGTTTCAAGGTGCCTACACTGCGCAACGTAGCCCTTACAGCGCCATATTTCCACGACGGTTCCGAGGACGACCTGGACGACGCCGTTGAAAAGATGTTCGAATATATGCTAGGCAAAGATTGTACGGACAAGACTGAAGAAAGCATAACTGCCTTCCTCAAAACTCTGACTGGCGAACATCCTGAACTCAAGAGACAATAAATAATCAGCTCCGGTTCTGCAACTTGCAAAACCGGAGCTGATAGTTTTCAGGCCTGCCTACATCGGCATGTTGCCATGCTTCTTCGGCGGATTGCTCACGCTTTTGTTACGGCAACATTCCAAAGCCTTGATGATGGCAACTCTGGTGTCGGCAGGCTGAATTATATCATCTATATAACCAAGTTCTGCTGCTACATAAGGATTGGCGAACTTGTCTTCGTACTCCTTTATGCGCCGAGGTATATTGGCGGGATCCTCTTTGCGATACAGTATGCTCACAGCTCCCTTAGCTCCCATTACGGCAATCTCAGCCGTAGGATAGGCAAGATTTATGTCAGCGCCTATCTGTTTGGAATTCATCACTATATATGCTCCGCCATAGGCCTTGCGCGTAATCAGTGTCACTTTAGGAACGGTCGCCTCAGCAAAAGCATAGACTATTTTGGCACCATGCCTTATGATGCCTGCGTGTTCCTGCTTGATACCCGGCAGGAAGCCCGGTACATCTTCTATGGCAAGGAGAGGGATATTGAAAGCATCGCAGAACTGTATGAAACGTGCAGCCTTGTCGGAAGCGTCAATATCAATTGAACCTGCAAGATATTTTGGCTGGTTTGCAACAAAGCCCACTGTCCTTCCAGCCATGCGTCCAAAGCCCACGACAATATTTGGAGCAAAATCAGGCTGTATCTCAAAGAAATATTGCTGGTCACATATAGGCTCTATTATGTCTTTGATGTCATAAGGCAAGTTGGGGTTGGAAGGCACCACATTGTCCAATTCATGACAAAGGCGGTTAACATCGTCTGAAGCGGGACGTACAGGAGCATCTTCCATATTGTTGGAAGGCAAGAAGCCCACCAGCTCGCGAATAGTCATGATGCACTCTTCGTCATCTGCACATACAAGGCTGCAAACTCCTGATTTGCTGGAGTGTACCCTTGCCCCACCCAGGCTCTCTTTGTCACATTCTTCTTCAGTTACCTGTTTCACTACATTAGGGCCCGTGATGAACATCTGGCTCTCCTGGTCCACCATTATTATGAAGTCTGTCAGGGCCGGAGAATAGCAGGCTCCGCCGGCACATGGTCCCATGATGGCGCTTATCTGCGGAATGACGCCAGAGGACATGACATTGCGACGGAATATTTCTGCAAAGCCGGTAAGGCTCTCCACACCCTCCTGTATACGGGCTCAGGG
>CAMFRR010000127.1 GCA_945982095.1 uncultured Bacteroidales bacterium | reverse complement strand
TGACATTATCACCAAAAATTGCTGAAATGGGTGTCCCATTGCGGAAAACAGGACATCGCCCAGGACTGTGAGCAGATCTCTCCACGCGCTGGACGAGATGACAAATTGCCTTGGTCGAGATGACTCTTGTCATTTCGAGCGAAGCCCGAAGGGCGGAGTCGAGAAATCTGCACGTCATACCAGGCCATGCAGGCAATAGCCACCGACCAGTCCTTGCGGTCAGATCTCTCCACGCGCTGCGCTTAGTCGAGATGACAGAAGTGTCATTTCGAGCGGAGCACGAAGTGCGAAGTCGAGAAATCTGAACATCCGCCTGGGTAAAACAGGCAAAAACATCGCCCAGGACTGTGAGCAGATCTCTCCACGCGCTGCTTGGTCGAGATGACAAGCGACTTCGCTCGAAATGACAGGGGCCATGGCGTGATGTCAGATTTCTCGACTTCGCTCGAAATGACAGGATACATCGCGAAATGACAGGAGGGAGCTGCTGCGGCTGCAGAGAAGCGCAAACAAAACAGGACGACTAAGAAGTCATCCTGTTTTGTTGAGTGCGGGCGAAGGGACTCGAACCCATACGCCGGAGGCACCAGATCCTAAGTCTGGCTTGTCTACCAATTTCAACACGCCCGCTTGATGGAATGCAAAGATATGTATAATATTTCAAAAGGCAAAATATAGACTTGTCAAATGCCCTCCTGCTCATCATCACAAGGCATATTCTTCGAGTAATCCCGCCATTTGGCAATCAATGCCTGCATATCGGCAGGAAGGGCAGCCTCAAAATGAAGATGGCGTCCGTTCTCAGGATGTTCAAAACCCAACACAGCCGCATGCAGAGCCTGTCGCGGACATATCTTGAAGCAGTTCTGAATGAATTGACGGTACTTGGCATATATGGTGCCTTTATTGATTTTGGTACCATCATAACGTTCATCACCGAAGAGAGGATGACCTATATAATTCATATGCACCCTTATCTGATGGGTACGGCCAGTCTCCAGAATACACTGCACTACTGTCACGAAGCCGAACCTTTCCAACACTTTGTAATGGGTAATCGCTGTCTTGCCCTGGTCACCCTCAGGGAAAACCTTGAATCTCAGCCTGTCCGAAGGGTCACGGCCAATGTTGCCTTCAATCGTACCCTCATCCTCAGGCAGATTGCCCCAGACAACGGCAATATACTTACGCTCTATGCTGTGCACAAAGAACTGTTTGGCAAGATTAATCTGCGCCTGTTCTGTCTTGGAAACCACCAACAGACCCGAAGTATCCTTATCAATGCGATGCACAAGCACTCCCATACGCTCATCTCCCTCATCTGCCTTCTGCCTGATTCCCAAGTGATAAGCAAGGGCATTCACCAAAGTATGGGCATAGTGCCCATGTCCGGGATGCACAACCATTCCGGCAGGCTTGTTCACCACCAGAAGTTCCGAATCTTCATATACTATGTCAAGAGGAATATCTTCAGGAAGAATCTCCGTGCCGTGACGCTGATACGGCATCACGAAGGATATCACATCACCAGGCCTAACTATATAATTGGCCTTCAATATCTTATCCCCACAACGAACAAAACCCGCCTTTAAAGAAAGCTGAATTCTGTTGCGAGAAGTATATTCCATTATGCCGGCAAGATACTTGTCCACACGCAGCGGCTTCTGTCCGGCATCTACCACATAACGGAAATGCTCAAACATCTCCTGATCCTGGTCCTGCTCAAGTTCCAGGTCAGGATTCAGATCCAAATCTTCTGTCAAACGCACACCGGTCGCCATCATTGTTCCTCCTTGGACATAGGATCATACACCGGCACCTTATTCTCATCCAAAGTGAAATAGACGCTGAGGGTCTGACCCATCTTCATAGGCTCATGAGGCTCAGGAACCTGACGGTATACAACTGCATTGAGGCTGTCCTGATAAGAGCGTATCCCCCTGTCAAAACCCACCTTGCCTATATTGAGTGAGCTTTCGTGAATCTCATCCAGGGCGGCACGATAGCGCTGTCCATAAAGATTCGGAGCACTGGTCATGTTATCCTCGGGACTCAGGCCAAGCACAAGGTCAATGCGGCTCTCGCTGGAAAGCTTGGTTCCAGGTGCAATTTCGGAATTGTGATACAGCTGGCTGAGCACATTGTTGGTGGCCATATCCTTAACATATATAAGGCGGCCCAGCCTCAAGCCGCGCGAAGCAAGTTCTGCATTGGCGCTGCGCAGCGAATATCCGACCAGATTGGGCATTATGACCTTCTTAGGGGTTACTGCATTGATGGTCAAGAGTATGCGTCTGTCTTCCTTAACCATTTGTCCGGCCTTGGGCTCTTGACGCACCACTGAGCCTCTTGGAACTCTTTTAACATAAATGGAATCAATGACATCTACACGCACTCCCGCTTGTGCAGCCGCACGGCGAGCCTGAGTCACGGTCATTCCGCTGAAATCCGGCACCGCAATCTCCTGGTTGTGTTTGGTCACATGCCTCAAATAGAAAGTGGCAGCAATTAACAAGGCAGCAAAGAAGGCGAATGCCAGTAAAAGATGTTTGAGCCACCAGTATTTTCCAGTAGTCATTTTGCTCATAATCAGATAAGTAGATCTTTCAGACCTTCTGCCAACATGGCCAGGCCTACAATTATCACAATCGCGCCAGTAATCCTGTTAATCCATATTATGGTCTTCATATTGAACTGTTTGCGGAAAATATTCAACAAGAAGGTTACGAAGAGCCAATAAAGCATGCTGCCCCCGGCTATGCCCAATACTATAGGGAAACAGGACCAATCGGAAGCCTCACCGTCAGCAAGTCCAAACATGGCCATAAGGGCGAACATTACCGCAATGGCTCCGGGATTGGAGAAACCCATGGCGCAGGCCGTAAGGAAATCAGTCGGGCTGACATATGACTTCTTCCTCTTGTGTTCCTCCGCCGCCTTGAGTTTGCGGAAAGGATTGGACAAGGCCATGGATAAACCCAATGCAGCAACTATCACTCCCCCTGCCAAAAGAATCAATATTGAATTGTCCTCCATGAAACTCTGGACATAAGCAAGGGAGAATATGGCAATAATGGCGAATACGGCATCTACTACCGTAGCACCCAGACTGGTCACGAAACCGGCCTTCATGCCCTTGCTCAGGGTCTTCTGTATGACAAGGATTGCAATGGGTCCTATTGGAGCCGAAGCTGCAACGCCCACTGCAATCGCTTTGAGAAAATCCATCAACATATCAGAGTGTCATGGCAATTTGTTCTACAAGCCAAATTGCTTGAAGAAATCATTTCCTTTGTCGTCAACAAGTATGAAGGCAGGGAAATTCTCAACTGTAACTTTCCAAACGGCCTCCATGCCGAAATCAGGGAACTCAACGCACTCAATGCTCTTGATATTGTTCTCGGCCAAGATGGCGGCAGGTCCGCCTATTGTACCCAGATAGAATCCGCCCCATTTCTGGCATGCATCTGTCACGGCCTTTGCACGGTTGCCCTTGCCCAGCATCACCATAGATCCTCCGTGGCTCTGGAAGAGATCCACGTAAGTATCCATACGTCCTGAAGTTGTAGGACCCATGGAACCGCAGGCATAACCCTCCGGAGTCTTGGCAGGACCGGCATACATCACAGGGTGGTTCTTCATATACTCAGGCATTCCCTCACCGTTGTCAAGTTTGAGCTTGATGGCGGCATGAGCCATGTCACGGGCTACTATGATGGTGCCGTTAAGGCTCAGACGAGTAGCAACAGGATATTTTGACAGAAGCTTGCAAACCTCTGACATAGGCTGGTTGAGGTCCACATAAACGGCATCACCCTCGCCTGCCTGACGCAGAGCCTCTGGAATAAGCTCGTATGGCTTGTCGTCCATCTTCTCAATCCACACACCTTCGTAATTGATCTTAGCCTTGATGTTGCGGTCAGCTGAACAGCTCACTCCAAGGCCTATTGGGCAGCTTGCACCGTGACGGCTCAGACGTATCACGCGCACGTCATGCACGAAGTGGGTACCTCCGAACTGTGCGCCCAGACCCAGTTCTTCACATTTCTTCTGAAGTATGGCCTCAAGCTCCAAATCACGGAAAGCGCGACCGCTTTCGTCACCGGTAGTAGGGAGAGAATCATAATATTTGGTGGAAGCAAGCTTAACGGTGAGAAGGTTCTTCTCGGCTGAGGTGCCACCGATTACG
>CAMFRR010000126.1 GCA_945982095.1 uncultured Bacteroidales bacterium | reverse complement strand
CACTGTATGGTCAATGGATATGGTGATACCGCCCAGAGTGCCTGTAACGTTGGCATCCACATTGAGAATGTGATGATCAGAAGGATTTACTTCAGATATTACGAATGTGGTGCTTGCTGTGGAATTGTCCGAAGCACGGTGGCCCTGTATAGAGGCGGTAAGCTTGGACACTGAGAAGTAGCCATCTTTCTTTGCAATGTACACCACCTTGCCGTCAACGAGTTTTGGCTCGAAATCTGTGCTTGCTACATTTTTCTGCCACTGGAGGTAGCCCTTGTCATTGGTCACTGTCACTGTAAAATCAGACAGCTCATTGTAGAAATTCTCCGACAAGACTATTGTCACCTTCATATTCACGATTTTGCATAGCACATTGACTGTGCTCACCTGACCGGTTACTATGCTGAAATCCTTCTTACCCTCGAACTGAGGATTATCGAAAGCTGCTTCTTTCTGGTTAGGAGAATAAGCTTTGAGAATGTAATCGCCTGAGCCCAGCTCAATCACAGTACCCTTGATTGAGCTGAAAGGAGCGTAAGTCTTGTTCCAGTTGTCGAAAGGACGCACAATGTCAATGCTCAGATTGTTGATAATATCTTCATCGTCACTCGAGGCCTTTGTCACATCTCCTGAGTTCATTTCGGAGTTGCAGTCAATATCTATCATCAGGGAGCCGGTCTCAGACGATTTGAGGACTTCCTTATTGCAGCCGGTGAGAATGACTGAAGCAGCTGCCAAACAATATATATACTTTTTCATAATCGTGCTATTCGTAGATGAGTTCAATGTCGTCAATCTTGAGGAATGAGCCTGCATGTGCAGTCACATTCTCACCTCCCAGTTCGAAGGATTTCTTTGTAGATACGTTTCCGCTGCCGCTTGCGCTTTTGATGATCATGTATATTGACGCAGCCTTGCGGTCGGTCGCAGAGTAGCTGTATTCAATGGAATGTTTTGTCCATTCTGATGCTGCAGCCCCTGCAGGTACCGTTGCCTCGGCGATGATGTTGCCTGATGCGTCCTTAATGCAAGAATATACATAGAAACTGTTGCTGCTCTTAGGCGAATATTTATACCAGAAGCTGAGAGCAGAAGGACGGCTCGCGAAGGCATGGCCTTCAGAACTGTGGTTGCCGCTTCCGTCTGAACTGCCTATCCAAAGCTCTCCTGCCACTGTAGAACCCACTGCAGTATTGCTGGTATTCCATCCGTCACAGTTGACATTGTAGATGAGGGCAGCCTTAGAGCCGCTGTGGGCATCAGTTGTAAAGCCTGAGCTTGGGAAGGCCTTGCACCAGTTCTGGCCGGCAACATGCTCATCAGGCATAGTCTTGAGGCTGTTGCAGGTCCACCATGGATTTGCCTCGCCCTCAGCATATGGAAGATAATAGCTTAAGTTATAGCGGGAACCTGCAGTAATCTTGATGCTCTTGCTGGTCGTCATATAGTCTTCGAAACCGGCATTTCCCAGCTGGGCCGCAGCCTCAGTAGTAAACTCGACTACGTTGCTGTGAAGCTTACCTCCGTTGTATTCGCTGCGAAGGTAATAGTGTGTGTCAGGGTCAAGTACGGATTCTGTACTGAACTCGGTCCACTCGACTCCGTCCTTGGAAATCTGCATTTTGACCAGAGACTGAAGACCGTTCACAACATTCATATCATAAGCTGCCAGGCTTTTTGCCCAAACATCATTTTCATTGAATGAAATATTCATGCTCACGGCTTTCGAAACAAAGCTGAACTCTACGCTCTGGGTCTTGTTCACCTTGTCCACTATTTCAAGAGTGAAACGGGCCACCAGCTTTTCCACAGACTCGGCCTTCACATTGGCCATAATATCCTTGAGTACTGCTGAAAAGTCCACAAAAGAGAAGGTCCTGGATCCGGCCATGCTGTCATCCCAAGAGAAGCCTGATGACTTCAGAATAGCCTCGGTGCCAGAATCAAGATTGGCTATATCCATTTTCCCTGAAATTCCTTTTGCGGCAAGGTACTCTGATTCTACGGTAAGGAAACAATTCTTCAACGCTCCCTTTGCGATGAAGTTGGCCTGGGCATTATGTCCTTCAGGCAACTGGCCTTCTACGAAAGAATGGACATTGCCATCTTCCTTGAAGCCGGCAAGGGTAATGGCAGGTGGATCCTGAGGCGCTGCCTCTGAAGGAATTACAAACTCATTCTCGTTCTTGTCAACGCCTGTGTCAGTAATGATGGTGACGGCAAGTCCACCCTCGGTGCTGTCGGTGGTGATGGAAAAGGTCACGAAATCGTTGGGATTGTAAGTGGCTGGAGCTGATTTGAAATATTTCCAGTTACCGTCCACAAGGGCATAAACCTCAAGATAAAGGTCTCCTGCAGGAATATAGCCGTTACGTGTCTCTGTCTTGGTGAATTTCACGCTCTTTGAAGTATAACGTGAATGTCTTACCACGGCATAATAATCAGGATAAACCTCGGATATGGTGGAATGGAAACTTACAGCGAGCTTGACGTTGGAAAGTTTGGCAGTTGCAGAAACACTGTTATCGCCTCTCTGAACTTGGAAAGTCTTGTCGGCCATATAGTATGGCTTGTCAAAGCCGCAGCCCAGGGAGTCACCGTGCTGGGCCACCAGCCTGTACTCGCCCGCATTAAGTTTTATAGTCTTGCCTATAGTGTTGGCATAGGAGTCATTGTAAAGACGCATCTTTGTTGCCGTCTTGTAGATGGCCACCCTGAATTCGTTCAGGAATGTTGCATCATCGTCCGCCTTGGTCTGGTTCATCGCACTGTCACGGGACAGGGCTATGCAGAGTGTCGCTTCTCCGTTCTCAGGCTTATCATCTCTGATTATGTTCTTGGAGCAGGAAGCCAGCATCACAAGCATAAGCGGCATTATGAATCTGATTCTTCGCATTGTTAGGGTTAAAAATTATTTTCTGTTTTTCTTTCCGCTTGATATCCTATAAGTGAGGTTTATGTTGGCATGAGTTACGCCAAACACCTGTTTTGGTCTGAATTCCAATGGATTGGACACCATCATGCCCTCATCGTTGAGGTATGGGGTATCACCCACATTGGAATCGCATCTCGTATAACCTATGCCTAGCTCGAATTCCAGACCCCAGGCTTTTTTCTTCCCCAATCCCACACAATAGCCATAGCTGAAACCGGCGCTCCATGCAGGATTCCTGTTGCCGTTGCCCGTACCCAGGGTGCCTTCCTTTCCGTTCTGGTACAGAAGACCGTCCTTCCACTGGAGAGTGTACCACATGACAGCTCCGTCCAAAGCCAGATAGCTGCCCTGTTTCATGCAATTTTCTCCGAACCAGAGCCTGAACTGAGGGCGGAAGCCATAAACATTTGTGGTCTTGTCCTTTGGAACTACTATATTAAAAGGAGTGTACCAGCCTGCAAGGTTGAGTGAGGTGTGTTTGCCAAGCTGGAACTCGAGAGCCAGCTCAGGAATCACCATAACATCGGATGCAATATTGGTCTTTATGCCGAAATGCCATGGATAGCCTGATTTCGGAGTCTTGCTTGCCTTTTCGTTAGAAGGAACGTAATAATGAGATACGGTGACTACAGGCTCACCATCCACTACCTCGTATTTTGGCTGGTGCGCCGCTGAGGCGGCCTGCTCAGGTTCAGCCTTTGGAAGAACTATCTCAGGCTCAGGCTTTACCTCACGTATATATTCTTTGATGTATATGGTATCTCTAACGTAGACTGTGTCTTTGACTATAGGCGCTGGCTTTGGTTTATCTTTGACGAGTATGGCAAAACGTACACTGCGCAGCTCAGGGAAGAACTCCCTGGTGGCTATTTCCCATACACGTCCTCCCGCAAGATTCCTCAGAGCCGTCTTCCTCTCGCCCCAGCTCTTGTGGAGCATGATGTCCAGTGCCTTGTCCCTATAAGGGATGTCAGAGGATTCCACAAGGGAATAAAGGCGGTCCCAGTCTTCGTTGAGATATACTTTTTCTATTTTTTCGCTTGGAATATCCATGGACTCCATAATGTAGCGAGACACATTCTCAACCCTGTTCTTGCAGAGTTGAACATTGTCACCCCACAGTCCCGCAGGAGAGGTGCTGCCTATGACATAAACTTTAAATAGCTCTATATCAGGATTTTCCATCATCTGGAAATACTCCAGTGCAGCTATGTTCAGCTGTCTCTTATACACATCTCCGAGCCCACGAGACGGACTCCTATC
>CAMFRR010000125.1 GCA_945982095.1 uncultured Bacteroidales bacterium | reverse complement strand
TGTATAAGAGACAGGATGAGTATCTGACTAAGCCTGTTTTTGCCAAGAAACTCTATCAGGTGCTGGACAAGTACACAAACAGAGTTAAGGAATGAATCAAATAAGCCAATTCTTCATAACATTCACCTGCGCTGCCGCCATTTCCATGGCGGTGGCTCTTGGTTTGCTTTTCTTGATTTCGCAAAAGAAATTAGCTTTGCAGGAAAAGCTGCAGAAGTTCTTCGGTTCCCTGCTTATACTTCTTTCCTTGCATGTCCTGACCCTCAACCTGGAGCACTTTATAGGCATGGGCACAGCTACGGTGCTTTTGGTCATTCTCAGCCTCGCGGATCTAGGCTTTCTCATAGTATGTACCGTACACATTATACATTCCTTTCAATTTCCGTATTCGCAAAAGTCTGAAAATAAGCAACTTGCAAGCAGTGAGCCGAAACATGCTCAGGATGCATGCCTTCCTGGGCCGCTTGTTGCGGACCAGCTTCTGCCGGAAGAGTGCTCGCCAGAAGCCTCTTTGCCCGAAAAGGAAATACAGGAAGATGAACTGATTGAGGATGCAGATTCAGAACATGTGGAGCAGCTTGAAAATCCGGGTGTAGACGATTTTTATTTCTTCCAGAAAGTTGAGGCTCTGATGGTGAAAGAACAGCTGTATTGTGAGCCAGAGCTTTCAAGGGAAGATGTTGCTGCAGCCATAGGAACCAACAGGACCTACCTTGCCCGCAGCATCAAGAGTGCCACAGGCATGACCTTTTCCGAATACATTACCAGTTTCAGGACAGTATATGCCGCCAAGCTGCTTACAACCACAGACGAACCTCTTGATATGATAGGCACATTGGTGGGCTTCCGTTCGCGCAGCGCATACTACAGGGCCTTTTCTGCCGCCTACGGCTGCTCGCCTTCCGACTATAGGAAAAACTCTGTATGTTTCCGTACTCTGGAGAAGAAACAGTAAAGGGAAAGGAACAGTAAATTTGGGAATATTTGAGATATTTTTCGTACCTTTAGACGCCGTATTGTTTTTGTTATATAATTTAGGTGAAAAAGGTCTTGAAATATGCATTGTTTTCAATAATGGCGCTTTTTTTCTGTGCCATTCCTATGTTGCAATCCTGCGGCAAAGCATCCAAGACCGAGACTACCCATGCCAATGTCCTTATATATTGGCCTACGGACAAGAATGACCCTGCTTTCAAGATGTGGACAGATCTGATGAAAAAGGAACTGAAAAGGCAGGGCATACAAGGTGAAATATTCGTGGAATATTCACAAACCACCGAGATTTACGAGAGAGAAGAAAGGAACAGGCTGAACCAGCTCATTTATCAGCTCCGCGCAGATGGAAGAATGCCCGACCTTATACTGTCTTTCGGCGACCTGAACCGCTGGCTTCTTATGACCAACACCAACCCCATCACCCGTTCCATACCGACTGTGTGTTATGGACTGGCGCTGAAAAAGTATCATCCTTACCAGTACGAGTACCTGGAGGAATTCTATGAGGGCGGACGTACTGACATGGTGGATATATGGCATAATATATACCTGAAGGAAAACCTGGACTTCGCAGCCGGCATTTCTCCCAAACTGATAGAGTATATCAAGCGTCCGGAGTACTATTTTCTTACAAAGAACAGATATATTACCCTTCTGGACGTAGAAAATTTCTGGCATGACAGGCTCAAATATCAGGATTTGGTCATGCAGATTGACAGTCTTGACCAATCCAGATATTACAGCAACCTTGTGGCCGAAGTTGACGAGGGAACACTCATAAGTATGGCCACTAAGCAGAACAAGATAGTTTTGTCTTGCCGTTCGGTAATGTCCCAAAGATGGAACTTGATGCCCAAGCAGATTACCACGACCTGGGCCTTCTATCCTCAAAAATCTCCCAACATCTTCATACAGAGCAAGCACGATAACAAGTCACGCGGTTTGGTTGATGGCCCTAGCGCAATGATGTACTATTCGATGGTGCCGGAAGACTTCCTCAGCAATCCCAAATGCATAGGCGGCTATTTCACTCCTGCCGATGAGCTGCTCAGAGATGCCGTCACTGCAGGCTTGCGCATGCTGAAGGGAGAGAACGCAGCACAGATAGGAGAGCTGGAGCATAAGCCTTCCTATAACATCAATTGGGATGTCGTGAGGCCTATAGGCCTGGACATAAAGCAGTGCGAGGCACATATGAAAGTGTGGAATGCGACACTTAAAGACCGCAATCCACGCAGATACAAGTTTCTGCACTTTTCCATGCTTGCACTCCTTGGCATATTGCTGCTGTGCAGTACAGCAATCATATATGTCCTGTCCAGCAGGGCTTATAAGAACCACGAAAGGCTCAAGGAATATGCCCTTGCCACTATAAAGAACAATAAGGTTCTCACCCAGATGATGAAAGCCTCAGATTTCAGAACCTGGGAAATAATAGCAGATATATACGATTCTGACTACGTCATTCACGCCAACGACTTTTTCAGTGAAAAGCTCAGGAACTTCGTGAGAATCACAGAGCCGGGCAATTACACTCTTCAGGTCCACTGTTCTTTTGATGACAATCCTGTCCATTGGTACGAGTTGAGGATGACTGTGAGTCTGGGCGAGGATTCACGCATTGAGCGCAGGGGAGTCATAATCAACATCGATGCGCAGAAAAAGCTTGAGACCATAGCGGCCGAGACCAACCGTATCATCAATTCCGTGAAGACACGCGAAGGATTCATCGCTGCAATGAATCACCAGATACGCACGCCTCTCAACTCCATAATAGGCTACACCCAGCTTCTGTCAATGCCTGACATGCCTATGGATCCTGAAGATTTGAAGGAATATGCCGAAGACATAGAAAGAAATACAGTACAGCTGCGCAATACCATCAACAATATTGTGGCTGCCACAATGCTCGGCAGATCTATGACAGTTCCTGTGATTACGGATGTAAGGCTGTATGACAATTATGGCCCGGGATTCAAGCAGGTATGGAATATGGGAGACAGCCACAAGCTCGTGCTCAAACCTGGGCCTGCCGGCCTTGTCGTACATGCGGATTCCAAACTCTTGTGTGATGCCATATATCAGCTGCTTCATAATGCAGTGCAGTTCTCAGAACCGGGCACAAACATAATTTTTGGCTGGGACAGGAGCGAAGACCCGTCCTGGGCAGCTGAAATCTGGGTGGCCGACGAGGGACCTGGTATTGCTCCACAGTATCAGAACCTGATATTTGACCGCTTCTTCAAGGTAGACAGCTTCACTGCAGGCTGCGGCCTGGGCCTGTATATATGTAAATCTTACGTTGAACTTATGGGCGGCCAGCTCTCTGTCGAAAGCCAGAGCGGAGAAGGCAGCATCTTTAAAATCAAACTGTCATGATGAAATCGAGAACACTGACATTTCTCTTGACCATGCTCCTTTGTCTGCTTTCATGTGCAGGTCCGAAGGAGCCTAAGGATGTATTGATCGTCTTGCCCCACAGCCGCATGACCCAGATCTATAACAGCTCAGTGGCAGCTGCACAGGCTGAGTTTGCCGACTCTACACGTTACCGCCTGCATTTCTATGTGGCCGCAGAAGAGGCAAATGTGCTTTTCGATGACCGTAATTATTTCGCCGATGCAGGCCCACGTATAAAAAGGGCTCTTAACAGGGTTGTCCAGGATAAGATAAATCCTTCGCTGATTATATTTTACGGGGATGCACTTTCCCACAATGCTGCGCTCAGCGATCATGAACTGCTTCAAACCACTCCTGTACTCTGCGTAGGTGTAGTATATCCTAAATATAATGACATACTGGCTCAGAAATCCAATTTTGTGGTGATGGAAGCCGAGCCCGCAGTCAAGGAGAATCTGGATTTCATTGTCGAGATGGGCTTTCCTAACTATGTAGTGACAGAATTGGACAGCCTATATGTAGATGACCGCATAAGGGAAAGGATACTCGAACAGATAGGCAGCGACAGGACGCACTACAGACCTAATCTCCATCTTGAGGATGAAGACCGCTTCCATACCATCTCCAGACGCGATCCCCGAATCACTATGATGCCTTTGAGCATATCCCAACCGGAAAAGAACGACCATCATCCAGGGATTCCGGGAGCTTTTAAGTTCGAATGGGCCTTCAATACCCAGCAGAATCAATGCTCATACCTCCATATCAAAGACGATGTGTTCTCCCACTCCGTCCTGGGCTACAAC
>CAMFRR010000124.1 GCA_945982095.1 uncultured Bacteroidales bacterium | reverse complement strand
TCAATGGTCTGTATGCCGTTTTCGGCCAGAGTCGTCATATGCTCAGGGATGTCACGGCGTGCAAGTATGCCTCCGTGTACCTTTGGATGCAGGGTTTTTACCCTACCGTCACATATCTCAGGGAAGCCGGTCACCTCGCTTATGCCTATGGTCTTGATGCCGTTTTCGTCCAGCAGCTTCTTGGTGCCGCCTGTGGCAATTATTTCCCAATCGAGGCTCTGCAGGCCTTTTACGAACTCCACGAGTCCGCTTTTGTCACTTACGCTTACAAGTGCTCTTTTTTTGCTCATGTCCTATCGTTATTTGATTACAACTTCGTTGCTGTCAGTTATTTTTCCTATTATTGAAGCCTTCTCTCCGTGTGAACTGAGAATCTCTATGGCTTTCTCAGCCTCGCTTGCGTCAAGGGCTATGACCATTCCTATACCCATATTGAAAATGTTGAACATCTCCCTGTGAGGAATGCCGCCCCATTTTTCGAGGCATTTGAATATTGGGAGTATCTCCCAGCTGCCCTCGTTGATTTCCAGGCCCATACCCTCTTTCAGTATGCGTGGGATGTTCTCGTCAAAACCGCCGCCGGTGATATGTGCCACGCCGTGTACGTCGCAATTGTGTATCACATCCAGAACCTGTTTAACATATATGCGTGTAGGGGTAAGCAGCACTTCTCCGAGCATGCGTCCGTCCAGTTCAGGGATGGTGTCGCTGTATTTCAGGCCTGCATCAGCCACCACCTTGCGCACAAGGCTGAAACCGTTGGAATGTACGCCTGTAGATGCTATGCCAACTAGTACGTCACCAACTTTCACCTTGCTGCCGTCTATGAGCTTGGATTTTTCCACCACGCCTGTGGTATATCCGGCAATGTCATATTCACCGCCTTCGTACATTCCCGGCATCTCTGCAGTTTCGCCTCCCACGAGGGCGCATCCTGCCTGACGGCAGCCCTCTGCTACGCCTGCAACTATGGCTTCAACTTTTGCGGGTTCGTTGTGTCCTATGGCGACATAGTCCAGGAACACCAGAGGTTCAGCGCCCTGAGCCAGCACGTCATTGACGCACATTGCAACGGCGTCAATGCCCACCGTGTCGTGTTTGTCCATTGCGAAAGCGATTTTCAACTTGGTGCCTACTCCGTCGGTTCCGCTCACCAGTACAGGTTCTTTGATTCCGAGCTCAGAAAGGTCGAACATTCCTCCGAAAGAACCGATATTTCCCATCGATCCCTTGCGTACTGTGCTTTTAACATGCTTTTTGATGCGGCTAACCACCTCGTAGCCTGCCTCCAGATTAACTCCGGCTTTTTCGTAACTTTGGGCCATGATGTATAGTGAATTATTTTGTTTCGTATTCGTATAATGATGTAGGGTATTCGCCGTTGAAGCAGGCCAGACACAACTCTGAACAACCTCCTGTGGCTTCAACCGAAGCTTTGCAGCTTACATAACCCAGGGTATCGGCTCCAATTATCTTGCAAGCCTCTTCCACTGTGCGATTGCTGCACAGCAGTTCTTCAGAGGTGGAAGTGTCCACTCCGTAATAGCATGGGTGTGTCATTACAGGGCTGGCGATGCGCACATGCACTTCCTTGGCACCGGCGCTGCGAAGGAGCTTTACTATCTTCAGACAGGTTGTACCCCTGACTATGGAGTCGTCCACCAGAACTATCCTCTTGCCTTCCACTATGCTGCGAACGGCGGCGAGCTTCATCCTCACGCTGTTCTCACGCATGCTCTGTATAGGCTGAATGAAGGTGCGGGCAATATAACGGTTCTTGATGAGCCCCATTTCCAAAGGCAGACCGCTGCCTTCTGCATAACCTGCGGCGGCGCTCAGGCCGGAATCCGGTACACCCACAACTATGTCTGCATCGGCAGGACATTCTGCCGCAAGCTTTTTGCCTGTTTCCTTGCGGAACAGATGTACGCTGCAGCCGTCGATTACACTGTCCGGACGGGCTATGTACATATATTCCATTGCACAGACTTTATGTCTCTGATATTCAGAGTATTTGTTGCTTCTTATCCCTTTCTGGTCCAGAGACACCACCTCGCCAGGCTCCACGTCTCTGATGAACTCGGCTCCAATAAGGTCGAAGGCGCAGGTCTCGCTGCTTACCAGAAGCGCATCTCCAAGACGGCCCAGGGCCAGAGGTTTGATGCCATGCTTGTCACGTGCTGCGTATATGCGGTTCTTGGTGCATATGAGGAAGGCGAAACCTCCCTCCATCATGTTGAGGGCTTCGAGAATATTGGTAATCCTGTCCTCGCCGTTATGTTTCTTAATGAGGTTGCCAAGCAGCTCGGCATCAGTGCTGGTTTGGAAAAGGCAGCCCTGATTCTCCAGATACAGCCTCAAACCGTCAGCATTTATTATGCTGCCCTCGCCGGCAATGGCAAAGTCACCCTTGCGCTGGTGGAAAAGCAGGGGCTGTACATTGCCAAGACCTCCTTTGGCCTTGTTTGCATACTGAGTGGCTCCTATGCCCACATATCCGCCCATGCTGCTGAGCAGCTCCTGATTGAATACGTTGCTGACCAGAGAAAGGCCACGGTGATGATGGCAAGTGCCGTCTGCTTCGAAGCATGTGATGCCGGCTCCCTCCTGTCCTCTGTGCTGGAGGGCATGCAGACCCAGGTATATTACTTGTGCGGCTTCCTGGCTGCCGTATATTCCGAAAACACTCATAGTCCTATACTTTCAAGTCTTTCCATAACTTCACGGTAGGAGGCTCCTACCTCACCCTTGTCAAAACGGAAGCGGTCCTTGTCCAGCACCTTGCCTGTCTGTTCGTCCCAGAGACGGCAATTGTCGGGGGTAATCTCGTCCGCAACCACAAAAGATCCGTCCTTGTCCACTCCGAATCCCATCTTGAAATCCACCAGTTCAATGCCCGCCTTGTGGAAGAATTCCTTGAGCACTTCGTTGGCACGGTGGGCCAGATCCCTGAGCGCGTTGAGTTCTTCGTAGCTTGCAAAGCCCAGGGCTACGGCATGGTCGTCATTAATCATAGGGTCCGAGAGCTTGTCGTTGTTGTAGCGCCACTCGTACAGGGTGTTGGGTATGCGTGTACCCTGTGCCTTTCCAAGCAGTTTTGCTGTGGTGCCGCATATGCGGTTGCGTACGTAAAGCTGCAGAGGACGTATGTCCATCTTCCTGCACAACAGTTCGTTGTCAGAGATTCTGCTTATGAAATGTGTAGGTATGCCGGCCTTGTTCAGGGCCTCGAAGGCCAGAGCAGAGATATGGGCGCAGTACAGGCCCTTGTCTTTGATCATAGCCTTCTTTATGCCTCCGAATGCAGTGGTGTCATCCTTGTAAAGGATAACTACCTCAGACTCATTTCCTGTGGCATAAATCTGCTTCTCCTTGCCTTCGAAAAGAAGTTCTTGTTTCATAGTTATGTTTTGGTTTACTTTTTTCTGAAATATCTTACGGCGTTTTCGAAGAGAGGCTGCTCCATATCCTCCTGAATATTGCGCATCAGGCCGTTCTCCCAGCGCTCGCTGTGGCCCATCTTGCCCAAAATTCGTCCGTCAGCGCTCATTATGCCCTCAATGGCATAATATGAGCCGTTAGGGTTATAAGGAGATTCCATTGTAGCTTCTCCGCTTACAGGATCCACATACTGGAATGCCACCTGGCCGTTTTCAAAGAGCTCACGGGCCATTTCTTCGCTTACCACGAACTTGCCCTCGCCGTGGCTCACAGCTATTGCGTGCAGATCGCCTGCCTTCAGCCCCTTGAGCCAAGGGGAGGCGTTGGATGCTATGCGTGTCGTCACCATCTGAGAGATGTGGCGGTTTATGTCATTGCGGAAAAGGGTAGGAGACTGCTCGGTAACCATTCCGAGATGGCCGTAAGGCAGCAGACCGCTCTTTACCAGAGCCTGGAAGCCGTTGCAAATGCCGCCTATGAGGCCTCCTCGTGCTATGAGAGCTTCGACTGCAGCTGCAACCTTGGCGTTGTTGAGCACGTTGGCTATGAATTTTGCGCTGCCGTCAGGTTCGTCGCCGGCAGAGAAACCGCCGCTGAGCATGAGAATGTGGCAGGCGTCAATATTCTCGCACATCATATCTATGCTGCGGTTTACGTCCTCGGTGTCCCTGTTGCAGAACACTCCGAAGCGTACCTCGGCACCTGCCTTGCGGAAGGCCTGTCTCTTATACACATCTGACGCTGCCGACGACTCCTTACGTG
>CAMFRR010000123.1 GCA_945982095.1 uncultured Bacteroidales bacterium | reverse complement strand
ACTCTATGACGGTGTGAGGCTCCGAATAGAGCTTAGCGAAGGTACTGAACTCGTTGGCTGTCTGGGTTAAGATGTCTATATGCTCAAGTATAACCTCAGAAATGGCATCGAACTTTTCCTCAAAGGCCTGAGGATTCCTCTGCTTGAGCCTCTGAAGACGTTGTATCTCCAATTTGATGGGAGTGAGAGGGTTCTTGATTTCGTGAGCCACCTGGCGGGCCATTTCGCTCCAAGCCTTGTCCCTTTCGGCCGCGGCCAGCTTGCCCGTACTCTCCCTAAGGTCATGAACCATGGTATTATATGCCGACACCAAGGAAGAAATCTCGTCATTTCCCTTATATTCAATGGTTTCCAAGTTCTCGGCATCCACTTCTTTCATCTTGTTGCCTATGTCCACCATTGGTTTCACTATGGCCTTCACAATGGCGGAAGCCACCAGTACGCTAATGAATACCAGCATAAGGAAAAGGCTGACCACCGTGGCAGCATGATATACGGCATCGCGCTTGAAATTGTAATCCCTCTGCAAATAAGGCGAAGCCACTATGCCCAGAACATCGCCTGCAGCGTTCATGATAGGAGCATAGAGCATGTAGCTGTTCCTTATATCATCCCTGCTTTTTTCTATGAAATAGCGCTGGTGGCCCATACATATGTTACGGAAAGCCTCAGGGGATATAAGTGAACGCATCTCCCTGTTGCGGCTCGAATTGTAGGAGGTAGATATAAGGAGCTTGCCTCCCGGAGAATAAATATCCAGAGGTGAAGAGGTATTGCGCGACACATCGTTCAGAGCCAGACGGAAATCCTGGGTCTGGAAAGCCTCGCTGCTTTCGAAGGAACGTGTGGCATCGTCCAGCTGGAGCTGAATGATGCTGATTTTGTTGGACATGGTGTCCTGCATATTCTGTTCGTTACGCTGGTACACGAAGTATACGCTCACCGTGCCCATCACTACAAGAGTGATGGTCAGCGACACTATCACCATTGCAAGTGTGCGGGCTCCCAGCCGGCTTACAGGCATAATTAACCTGGTTTGTCGTGGACGGAAGAAGGACAGGAGCAGCATCAGCAGGAATGCGAGATAGCTGAGAGTGATGAAATATATCAGAGCGCTCTCCTCCCTGCGCGAAATCACCACCACTTCCTCATCGCTTATGACATTGAGGAAATGCTTGTAACCGTCGCTAAGGAATATCTCAACATTCTTAGGCTCTTCATCAGAAAGTCCTTTCAGGACGGTAGGATAGGCATAATTGCCCGAGAAAGAATTCAAGCGTCCGTTCTCATATTTCGCATAGGAATATGTTGGAAAAATCCTGGCATCGTATGAGAGGTTGGGAACAATCTCTATGATGAGGTTGGCAGGACCGCTCTGTTCCGAATAATAAGAAAAAACACCAGTGTAGTAACTGCCTTTCTTGGAATCGTGGCTGTATATGAAATGGGAGTCCGGGGATACCGACACCCCTTCCTTGACCAGATTATCCATATAACTCAAGAAAGACTGGTCGAAGGAGGTCACCACCTGCACCGAAACAGAGCATTGGTTCATAACCTTTTCGAAGCATTCCTCCACTATCCTCTGAATGAACAGCTCGGAGTTAGGGGTGTGGCACAGAACATCGAGAGTCTGGTCATTGGCGATACGGCTTTCTGCATCCCTTATGACCCTCTCTATGCGAAGGTCCCGGTCGGCTGCGAGGCGCGTACTCCACAGCAATATCCTGTTCTCTTCTTTCTTTGCACCCAAAACTCCTACCGTAAGAAGCATGGCTGAAGAAATCAGCAAACTGACCACAAGCATAGGGGTGAGAGACATCATGGTATGACGGCTGCCCCTTATTCTGTTGACGGCAACGAGCAGTATCTCCAGCAAGAGCACCAAAGCCACAGCCAGCAAGGCATATGAGCCATAGGCCAGAAAACTGTAGCCGGACAGCGACATGAAGCGGTGAAGCTGCATGGAAATGCTGGAATTCACCACAATGGATGCCAAAGTCCCGAAAAGATAGAAACAGAATAACAGTAAAAAGACTGCAAGAGTACTTATATATGCTATGGCTGTGTTGCGTCTTGCCGTGAACTTTTCGGCAAGTTCTTTCCTGCACAGATATACCACGAAAATGTTCAGGGTAAGCAAACTGTTGAATATCAGCAACACTCCGAATGAATTCAGCAGTACATTCTGTGCATAGAGTATGGGTGAAAAAAGATGGCTGGTTTCCGCCATTTTCATGCCCCAGCTCCTTGCGACGAAGGACAGCACGGTGAGAAGGGCCAAAGCACCGGCACAATTGGATACGGATCTGTGGAAATAGAGATATACCACAAGAGACATTATGAGCAGGAGCAGTGCAGTCCAGCGCAAAATCATGGAAGTGATGGTGTTATATTGGTCTGCCCCGTCAGCCGGTTCTATATAGAAAAGGGTGTTGCCTTTGAGGACCACAGGCACGGTATTCCCGCTCTTTTCGACAGTTATGGAATATCTCCCATGAAGATGCAGCCTGCGGTTGATGCCCCCCTGACCCTTGGTAACATTCACGCTGTTTTCATTTTTTACGATGATGGCAGCAACGAACTGTTCCTGACCTGCCGTGATTTTGTGAACCACATAGGTATGGCGCCCGTAGCTGCGATAGCGCGCCTGCTCATCCAATTCTTCCAAGGCCGGCATGACATTGAACAGATTATACCAGCTGTGCAGCGTATCGGCGGCATATCGGTATATTACCATATCGTCAGGAAAGCCCTCAAGTTCCGGCCAATACCCGTTCTCGGCAGGCTGTTTGGCAAGAGTTGCGACATAAGTGTCCAGTTGGGCCATTCCGGACTGGAGCTTGCCAGACACTGAGTTTGCAACGCGCTGAATGTCATAATTTACCGAAGGGGTAAATACGGACACAATCACGCACAAGGCTGACAGGGTAAGCAGCACAGAACTGAGATACTTGCGTATGAATGCTTTGACAGTCATGCAGATAATGCTATTCGTGATGGTAAGGTTCACCGTTCATTATGGTAAAGGCCCTATAAAGCTGTTCAATGAAAATTGCCCTTATCATCTGATGGGAAAAGGTCATCCTGCTCATTGACACCATTGAGTCCTTTCTTGCATACACCTCATCGCTGAAACCGTATGCGCCGCCCACCACATATACAATATCCTTGCCCCTGTTCATTAATTTTTCCAGATTCCTGCTCCATTCCACACTAGGGCATTCCAAGCCCCTCTCATCCAAAAGCACCACAACATCATCCGGACGCAGGGCCTTGAGTATCAGAGTTCCCTCCTTCTGCTTTATCTGGTCTTTGGACAGGCCGGACACATTCTTGAGCTCAGGAATCTCCTTCATCTCAAAATTCACGTAATGTGAAAGACGGCTCCGATAAATCTTGATGCCGTCACTTATCCAGCCTTTATCGGTCTTGCCGACAGTAAGAAGAGTAATTTTCATTCTGCAAATATAAACAATTAGCAAGATTATTGCTATGTTTGCATGTTATGAAAAGATTTCTCGCGACAATATGCCTTTTCTGGGCCATGCAAGCAGGCGCATCCGCCCAAGCCAACGACGTATTCATTCCCATAGCCAAGTACATGGCCACAGGGGATGCCGAGTCGCTTTCGGCCTGGTTCGCCCCATCGCTCGAAATCAGCCTCATCAACACCCCTCCCGCCTACTGTTCAAAAGCCCAGGCCACCCAGATCATGAAGGCCTTCTTCAAGACTTACTCACCTACGGACTTCGTGGTGAGCCAGCAGGCCAACAAGGGCAGGCTCAAGTACGCCCTGGCACAAATGAAGACCTCCGCAGAGGTCTTCAATGTAATCATCTATGTGTCTCTGACTCCAGACCGCGGATATCTAATCCAGCAGCTTCAGATAGAGACTGACGAATAATTATTTCTTGTTTGAAACTCGGCCTATGTAAGAACGGTCCTCAGTTGAAACAGTGATGAGTTCGTCATTCTGGATGAAAAGAGGAACCATGATTATGGCACCGGTCTCCAGAGTAGCCTCTTTGAGAGCATTTGTTGAAGTATCGCCCTTTACAGCCGGCTCAGTGTAAGTTACGAGCAGGTCAACGTGAGCAGGAAGCTCGCAGGTAAGGCAACGCTCCTCGTCCTTGTCCACATGGAACATCATCTCCACATGCTGGCCCTCCTTCATGAGGTCTGCATTCTCAACGAGGCCATCCTCAAGGTGAATCTGC
>CAMFRR010000122.1 GCA_945982095.1 uncultured Bacteroidales bacterium | reverse complement strand
GATAGGAGTCCGTCTCGTGGGCTCGGAGATGTGTATAAGAGACAGATATATGGCCGACAAATTAATTTCAAAAATCCCTGAGGGACCTTTGGCAGAGAAGTGGACCAACCACAAAGCTCACATCAAAGTAGTCAGCCCGGGTAACAAGAGAAAACTTGAAATCATTGTAATCGGTACCGGTCTGGGCGGCGCTTCTGCAGCTGCTTCTCTCGGTGAGCTCGGATACAATGTAAAGGTATTCTGTATCAGTGATTCCCCACGCCGTGCGCACTCTATCGCAGCACAGGGTGGCATCAACGCCGCTAAGAACTATCAGAACGACAACGACTCTATCTACCGTCTGTTCTATGATACAATCAAAGGCGGCGACTATCGTAGCCGCGAGGCCAATGTATACCGTCTTGCTGAGGTGAGCAACCTCATCATTGACCAGTGCGTAGCTCAGGGCGTTCCATTCGCACGTGAGTACGGCGGACTTCTTGCAAACCGTTCTTTCGGCGGCGCACAGGTATCACGTACATTCTATGCCCGCGGACAAACCGGCCAGCAGCTCCTTCTCGGCGCCTACGCTGCCCTCAACAGGCAGATTGCCAAGGGTACTGTGAAGAGCTATCCACGTTATGAGATGCTTGACCTTGTGCTTATCAACGGAGAAGCTAAAGGTATCATAGCACGTAACCTCGTAACAGGTAAAATCGAGCGTTTCGGAGCTCATGCAGTGGTTCTTGCAACAGGCGGTTATGGCAACACCTACTTCCTGTCTACAAATGCCATGAACTCCAACGGTTCTGCCGCAATGCAGGCTTACCGCAAAGGCGCTTTCTTTGCTAACCCATGCTTTGCACAGATCCATCCAACCTGTATTCCTGTACACGGCGAGCAGCAGTCTAAACTTACCCTGATGTCCGAGTCTCTGCGTAACGACGGACGTATCTGGGTGCCTAAGAAACTTGAGGATGTAGAGAAACTGCGCAAGGGTACCATCAAACCTTCACAGATAGCTGAAGAGGACCGCGATTACTATCTCGAGCGCCGTTATCCTGCATTCGGTAACCTCGTTCCACGTGACGTTGCATCACGTGCAGCCAAAGAGCGTTGTGACAAAGGTTTCGGTGTAAACGAGACAGGTCTTGCAGTGTTCCTCGATTTCCGTTCTGCCATAGAGCGTCTCGGCGAGGATGTAATCAGGGCACGTTACGGCAACCTCTTCCAGATGTATGAGAAGATTACCAATGTCAATCCTTACAAGGAACCTATGATGATCTTCCCTGCAATACACTACACCATGGGTGGTCTTTGGGTTGATTACAACCTCCAGACAACAATTCCTGGCCTTTATGCCATAGGTGAGGCCAACTTCTCAGATCATGGCGGCAACCGTCTCGGTGCATCTGCCTTGATGCAGGGTCTCGCTGACGGATATTTCATCCTTCCATACACCATCGGTGACTATCTTGCAAGCAAATTTAAAGAGCCTAAGACCGATACAAACGCTCCTGAATTCGTTGCGGCTGAGAAAGCGGTTACCGACAAACTCAACAAGATTCTCTCCATCAAAGGCAAACAGACTGTAGACGAGCTCCACAAGAAACTCGGTCACATCATGTGGGAGTATGTAGGTATGGCACGTAACGAGGCAGGCCTCAAGAAAGCCATAGGCATGATACGCGAGCTCAAGAAAGAGTTCTGGTCTGACGTTTACGTGGCTGGTGATCCTAACTGCTTCAACCAGGAGGTGGAAAAAGCCCTGCGTCTTGCTGACTTCATCGAAATAGGTGAGCTCATGGCAATAGATGCACTCAACCGTAACGAGTCTTGCGGTGGCCACTTCCGTGAGGAAATGCAGACTGAGGAAGGTGAGACCAAGCGTGATGACGTAAACTACATGTATGTAGCCGCTTGGGAGTACAAGGGTGAAGGCAAGGAGCCTGAGCTCCACAAGGAGCCTCTCAACTATGAGAACATCCAGGTTGTAACACGTAACTATAAAGACTAATTCATATGGCTGATAAGATACTTAAAGAACTGACCCTGAAAGTTTGGCGTCAGAAAGGACCAAAGGACAAAGGTCATTTCGAGACTTACAAGGTCCACAACATTTCACAGGGTTCTTCATTCCTTGAGATGCTTGATATTCTCAACGAGCAGCTCATTCACGAGGGAATGGATCCTGTAGCAGTAGAGAAAGGCTGCAAGAGCAGCGGTCCTGTGTCATTCGACCACGATTGCCGTGAGGGTATCTGCGGAGCATGTTCTCTCTATATTGACGGCCGCGCACACGGCCCTGATGATGAAGTTACAACCTGCCAGCTTCATATGCGCAAGTTCAACGACGGTGATACCATCACCATCGAGCCTTGGCGCAGCAAAGGTTTCCCTGTAATCAAAGACCTTGTTGTTGATCGTGGTGCATTCGACAAGATACTCCAGGCCGGCGGTTTCATTTCAGTAAATACTGGCGGTGTACCTGACGGCAATGCTATGCCTATTCCTACTGCAGCAGCAGAGGAGAGTATGGATGCTGCTGCCTGCATAGGTTGCGGTGCCTGCGTTGCAACTTGTAAGAACGGTTCTGCAATGCTCTTCGTTGCAGCTCGTGTTTCTTCTCTTGCACTGCTTCCACAGGGTAAGGTTGAGGGCGCACGCCGTGCTAAAGCCATGGTATACAAGATGGATGAGCTGGGATTCGGTGCCTGCACCAATACCCGCGCTTGTGAGATGGAATGTCCTAAACACATTACCGTCAACCACATTGCCCGCCTTAACCGTGAGTTCCTCAGCGCAAAACTTAAAGACTAATAATTGCTAATTTTTAATTATGGGGTGGCTAAATGTCGTCAGACTGATAGCTACCCCGTATTTTTTTGCTCCATTTTGAGTATCTTTGCATAATTAAAGTTTCGAAAAAGATGATTGACAGGACCCCACAGGTCGAAAAGGCCGTATTTGTAGGCGTTATAAAGCAGGGAGACGACCCTAAGACTATCAATGAATATATGGACGAACTGGAGTTCCTTGCAGAGACAGCAGGAGCCGTTTGTCAGAAGCGTTTTACCCAAAAGATGGTAAGGCCTGACAGCCGTTCTTATATACATAGCGGAAAACTTGAGGAAATTAAGCTTTATTGTGAGGAAAACGAGACAGATGTAGTGATTTTTGATGATGAGCTCACTCCTACGCAGCTACGTAACATAGAAAGGGAACTCAATGTACGTATACTTGACAGAACCAATCTCATTCTTGATATATTCGCTCAGAGGGCAAAGACTGCCTATGCTAAAATGCAGGTGGAATTGGCTCAATATCAGTACCTTTTGCCAAGGCTTACCCGTATGTGGACCCACCTCGAGCGTCAGAAGGGCGGCATTGGTATGAGGGGACCGGGTGAGACTCAGATAGAGACTGACCGCCGTATTATCCAGCAGAAAATCAGCAAACTGAAGGAGGATTTGAAGAAGGTGGACAGACAGATGGCGTCACAGCGCGGAAACCGCGGTTCTTTGGTGCGTATAAGCCTCGTAGGCTACACCAATGTGGGCAAAAGTACTCTTATGAACCTGCTGGCAAAAAGCGACGTCTTCGCCGAAAATAAACTTTTTGCAACCCTGGATACAACTGTGCGAAAAGTAGTGATAGAAAATGTACCTTTCTTGCTTTCTGATACAGTGGGATTCATAAGGAAACTGCCTACACAGCTGGTTGAAGCCTTTAAAAGTACCCTTGATGAGGTCAGGGAGGCAGATATCCTTATGCATGTTGTGGATATTTCTCACCCTAATTTTGAGGACCAGTTGCGCGTAGTCAACCAGACTCTCCAGGATATTGGGGCCATCAACAAGCCTGTATTCATCGTATTTAACAAGATTGACAACTATAGCTATGAGCCTTACGATGAGTTCTCACTTACTCCAAAAGAGACCAAAAACTACACTTTGGATGAATTCAAGAACTCTTGGATAGCCAAGGAAAACACACCTTGCATTTTTATCAGTGCAAAGCAGAAATTAGGTATAGACAAGCTGCGTTCAGACCTTTATAAGATGGTTGCGGAAATACATGCAGGAAGATATCCTTTTGACAATTTCCTTTATTAAGGTGATAACTGTAATATAGAGGTAGCAAGCACCGCAAACCGTAAATGCAAAAAAAAAATCAGGGTGACTGAAGTCCAAGACTAAAGTCACCCTGGTTTCAATATATTCAGGTGTGTATTAGCGCAGCTGGAAGATAACAGGGAAGGTGTATGTT
>CAMFRR010000121.1 GCA_945982095.1 uncultured Bacteroidales bacterium | reverse complement strand
ACTTTCTTCAGCTCTCAACAGCACCTCTTCGAAATATGCTGTGGGTAAGGTTGACGGCAAGAAAGTACAGTATAAGGATTTCCAGGAGCAGGTTGAATATCAGACCAGCATTGCAGAAATCGTGAACGGAAGCATTTCGTCTGATGAGCAGCATCAGCAGATACGCAACGCTGCATGGCAGTATTTCATTGACAAAGACCTCTTCTTCAAGCATGCTGCAGCAGCAGGCATTGAGGTGGGAGAGGCTGAGATAGCAGAACTTCTCGGTGCACAGCAGGAATTCGTAAGCCTTCTGCACCAGAAAGATGCAGACCAGAGCGGCAATCTTGCCAAATATCTCCAGTATGTGCAGAATGCTTCATATGCACAGCAGATATACGCCAAGTACTACAACCTCTTCGCTGAATCTTCTTTCTGCAACGACCTTACACTCAACAATCTTGTAGCAGGTAACAATGTGACTTCTGATGCAGTTGTCGTAAGCGTGCCTTACGGTTATGCAATGGACAGTACAATCAACGTATCAAGCGCTGAAATCAAAAAATACTACAACAGCCACAAGGATATGTTCAAACAGGTTGCCAACCGCGACATTGAGTATGCTCTCTTCGAGGTTACCCCTTCAGAAGAGGATCAGGCTGCTGCAAACAAAGCTTTGGAAGATGTATATGACGAGTTTGCTTCTGCAAGCAATATCAAGAACTTCCTCCAGCGTAATTCAGAGACTTCATTGAGCAACCATTGGTATAAAGCCGGTGAGCTCAATACCATCAATCGCGAAATCAACGATTTCGTTTTCTCAGGCAAGAGCGGCGTTTCTCCTATATTCAACTCAGGCAACGATTACTATGCAGTGAAAGTTGTTGATACTAAAGCACTTCCTGATTCTGTATATGTACGTCACATCCTTATTCAGAATGACAATGCACTTGCAGACAGCCTCATGACAGAGCTCAAAACCAAGAAGAGCGAGTTCTCTCAGCTTGCAGCCCTCTATTCTGCTGACAACAATCAGAATGTTGCCACTCCGGGAGATTTGGGCTGGATGACACAGACTTATATGCTGCCTGGTTTTGAGTCTGTAATCACTGCTGCCCTCAATACCCCTTATTTCATCGACACACAGTATGGCCGTCATATAGTTGAGGTTACCAAGAAGACAACTCCTATCCAGAAGAAACAGGTTGCCATTCTTCACAAGAAGGCCCTTCCTTCAAATGCAACCCGCAACGCCATTTATTCAAAAGCCAACACTCTGGCTACAGCTGCTGCAGGAAGTCTTGAGAAACTTCAGGCTGCTGCAAAGGAGCAGGGCGTATATCTCCGCCCTATGAACATCAACGAGGCAACTTCACGTTACAGCGCAGTCGACAAGTCTAAAGAGGTTACCCGTTGGGCTTTCGATGCAAAGAAAGGTCAGGCTTCTGCAGTTATAACCGTAAATCAGAACTATCTTTTCGTAGTTGGTGTAAAAGAGGTTCATAAAGAGGGTTATGCAAGCATTGAAGAGGCTAAGGACCGCATCAATAACATACTTTACCAGCAGAAGAAGGCTGACAAGGTTCTTGCTGAAGTTACTGAGAAAATTGCTTCATGCACTACAATAGAGGCTGTGGCTGAGGCTCTTGACACTCAGACCAACACTTATGAGAACGTAGGTTTTGCCTCACGTCAGCGCATGGAACCAGCCCTTGTCGGCGCCATTGCAGGTGCAGAGAAAGGCAAGCTCAGCGCTCCTGTAAAAGGCATTATGGGTGTTTATGTTGTATATGTTACAGACCGTCAGGAAGGCTCATTCTACACTACTGAGGATGCCAAGTCTTTCGCTGCCCAGAAGGCCCAGTATACTACTCAGCTTATCATTCCTGCACTCGTGGACATGACAGAGACAGTTGACAATCGCGAGAGGTTCTTTTAACGGAACCAACTGAAAAACATAGATGTAATCCCGGAGGCAAAGTCTTTGTCACCGGGATTTTTTTTAGTACCTTTGTGCGTTAAATTTTAGTATAAAAAGATGGCATTGAAATGTGGAATTGTAGGATTGCCTAATGTGGGCAAATCCACTCTCTTTAACTGTATATCATCGGGAAAGGCCCAGAGCGCCAACTTCCCTTTCTGCACAATAGAACCCAATATAGGCAGCACCAATGTTCCTGACGAGCGCCTTACTGTCTTGAGCGAAATATGCAAACCTCAGCGTACCATACCTGCTACTGTTGAAATAGTAGATATAGCCGGTCTGGTGAAAGGTGCATCTAAAGGTGAGGGCTTGGGCAACCAGTTTCTTGCAAACATACGTGAGACCGATGCCATAATGCATGTGCTGCGCTGCTTTGATGACCCTAACATCATACATGTAGACGGTAGCATTGATCCCGTACGCGATAAGGAAGTCATAGACATAGAACTGCAGCTCAAAGACTTGGAGACCGTGGAAAATCGTCTTGCAAAGGTAGAGAAACAGGCCAGGGTAGGTGGAGACAAGAGCGCAAAACGTCTGGTTGAAATCCTGAACATGTATAAGGAAGCCTTGCTGCAGGGCAAATCCTGCCGTACTGTGGAGCTGGACAATGAAGAGGACAAGAAGTTGGCTAAAGAACTTTTCCTTATCACTGACAAGCCTGTGATGTATGTGTGCAATGTGGATGAGGCCAGCGCTGCAACAGGCAACAAATACGTAGATGCAGTGCGCGAGGCCGTTAAGGACGAGAACGCTGAAATAGTGGTGATTTCTGCCAAGATAGAGTCTGATATTGCTGAACTTGAGGATTTTGAGGAGCGTAAGATGTTTATAGAAGAACTGGGCCTTTCACAAAGCGGTGTGGTACGTCTCATTCAGGGAGCTTATGAACTGCTCAACCTCCAGACTTATTTCACTGCTGGAAGTGATGAGTGCCGTGCCTGGACCATACGCAAGGGTGACAAGGCTCCGAAAGCCGCAGGAGTGATACACTCCGATTTTGAAAAAGGATTCATTCGTGCCGAGGTTATAAAATACGACGATTTCGTGAATCTCAAGAGTGAGGCAGCATGCAGGGCTGCAGGCAAGCTCGGCATAGAAGGCAAGGAATATGTGGTGCAGGATGGAGATATAATGCATTTCCTCTTTAACGTGTAGACATAAACTTGAACATACTATGATAGTACAGAAATTCGGAGGCACTTCTGTAGGAAGTGTAAAGCGTATCAAAGATGTTGCGTCTTTGGTCACCAGGGGAGATTATAAGGGTAATCTCGTGGTTTTGAGCGCAATGTCGGGGACTACCAATACCCTTGTAGAGATATGCAACTATATAAAGGGTGGAAATGCTGAGGGAGCCGGTGACATTATAAACCAGCTTCAGGACAAATATATTACCCATGTTTCAGAGCTTTATTCGAGCGAGGAGATGAAAAAGAAGACCCACAAGTTCGTTGTGGCCGTTTTCGACTATCTGCGCAGTTTCACCAAGGATATTTTCACTGAGCGTGAGGAAAAGAAGATTCTCAGCCAGGGTGAGATACTCTCTACAAATATGATGACCAACTATCTGCTCGAGCAGGGTGTAAGTGTACGTCTTTTGGATGCCCTTTCATTCATGAGGGTGGATATGAACGGCGAGCCTGACTCATGGTACATCAAACAGCGTCTTTCTGAGGTTATGGAGGCCGGAGAAACTGCAGATCTTTATATCACTCAGGGTTTTGTGTGCAGAGATGCAACAGGCAATGTGGACAATCTCCAGAGGGGAGGCAGCGATTATACCGCTTCTTTGTTGGGAGCTGCAATGGGTGCCGAAGAAATTCAGATTTGGACCGACATTGACGGAATGCACAACAATGATCCGCGCTTCGTGGAAAACACCGCCTGTGTGCCTCACCTTTATTTTGAAGAGGCTTCCGAGCTTGCATATTTCGGTGCCAAGATTCTGCATCCTACCTGTATACAGCCGGCCAAATTCAACAACATTCCGGTAAGGCTGCTCAATACCATGGATCCTGACGCTCCGGGCACTGTAATCAACAATGTCAAGGATAAAGGTACAATCAAGGCTGTTGCAGCCAAGGACAATATCACAGCCATCAAAATCAAGTCAGGCCGAATGTTGCTTGCATACGGTTTCCTCCGTAAAGTATTCGAAATATTCGAGAGCTACCAGACAGCCATAGATATGATATGTACTTCTGAGGTGGGCGTTTCCATGTCCATAGACAACCCTACATCTGTCTCTTATACACATCTCCGAGCCCACGAGACGGACTCCTAT
>CAMFRR010000120.1 GCA_945982095.1 uncultured Bacteroidales bacterium | reverse complement strand
CGCGGTCCTCGCGGCTCCTGAGAGGGGGATTCATCTTGAAGCGCCCATCCTCCATAAGGTCCTCGTCGCAAAGCAGAAGGTAGTGGGGACCTGTCTCGCAGCTCACATTCACGCCCTTGTCTTTGGCGCGGCGTATCAAATCAACGCTTTCCTTGGTGGAGATGTGGCACACATGATAGGCGCAGCCTGTCTCTGCAGCCAGCTTCAGGTCCCTTTCTATCTGGCCCCATTCGCTCTCGGAGCATATGCCTTTGTGACCATGTGCGAAAGCATATCCGCCGGCGTGGATATAACCCCCATGGAGCAAGCGGTTGTCTTCGCAATGGGCAGCCAGTATGCAGCCGTTCTCAGCCATGACTTCCATGGCCTTGCGCATCATTTCTTCGCTCTGGACTCCGCTGCCGTCGTCGGAGAAAGCAATGACCCTGTCTTTGAGCGATGGCACATCGACCAGCTCGAGCCCTTTGCGTCCCATGGTTATGCAAGCATACGGAAGTACCTGAACCACAGCGTCTCTGGCTATGATTTCCTCCTGAACTGCAAGAGTTTGCAGACTGTCCGGCGCAGGATTGAGATTGGGCATTGAAGCGATTATGGAGTAGCCTGAGGCTGCAGCGGCTGCAGTGCCTGTGGCAATAGTCTCCTTGTATCCATATCCGGGTTCTCTGAGGTGGGTATGGACATCAACAAATGCGGGACAAACCAAGCAGCTTGTCCCGTATGAATTTCCTTTTTCCATCGGAATGCAAAGTTACAGTGTTGGGACGAAAAAATCAAATTTTTTTGAAGGAATTTTTTTGTGAAAATTATTTTTCAAATAATACTTGCAAGAGACGGAAAGAGGTATTAACTTTGTGCCCAAATTCTATGTTTCGCATGAAAGTCAGCATTATAATGGGCTCCACATCAGATCTTGAAATAATGTCTGCGGCATTCGCCACCCTGGAGCAATTCGGTATCCCATACGAAAAGAAAGTTATAAGTGCGCATAGGGCTCCCGCCCTGTTGGCGGAATACGCTTCCACAGCACGCGACAGAGGCATTGACATCATAATTGCAGGCGCAGGCGGAGCTGCCCATCTTCCGGGCGTAACCGCAGCCTATACCACTATCCCTGTCATAGGCGTTCCCATCACGGGCAAGGCTTTCGGCGCAATGGACGCACTTCTCTCAATAGTCCAGATGCCATCAGGCATACCTGTAGCGACCGTAGGCGCCAACGGAGCCAAAAACGCAGCCCTTCTGGCAGTTTCAATACTCTCCATAAGCAACCCTGAGCTTCAAGCCAGGCTGCAGGAGTTCAGACAGAAACAGACAGAAGCAATAATGAACACCGAAATCTAACAATCCGAAGCAAATGGACAAGAATATCAGAATCTATGTCGAGAAGAAGCCCGGGTTCAGAGTCGAGGCCGACAGCCTGCGCACCGAACTGAATGAAAACCTCTTCCTCGACATAAGGAATCTCCGTTACCTCAATGTTTATGATCTCGCAGGTTTCGATTCCGAACTGCTTGAGAAATGCCGCTACAGCGTATTCGGTGAAACTGTCACTGATGATGTGACTGACAGCATCGACCTGGAAGGCAAGAAATTCCTCGCCGTGGAGTTCATCCCCGGACAGTTTGACCAGAGGGCAGCGTCTGCAATAGACTGCGTGCATCTTGTGGATCCTACAGCAAAGGTAAAAATACGCAGTTCAAGGCTGCTCATATTTGATGATACCGTGTCGGAAGCCGGACTGGAGGCTATCCGACATTATTATATAAATAAGGTAGAGTGCAGGGAAAAGAAGCTCGAAGTGTTGTCTCTGGAAGAGAACGCCGACGTGAAACCTCTGGCCGTACTGGATGGTTTCACTGAAATGAAGACAGAGGACTATGCTGCATTCTGCAAGTCATGGGGGCTCGCAATGAACAGCGATGACCTGCACGAAGTGGTGCAATACTTCAAAGGCGAACACAGGAATCCTACAGAGACAGAGCTTCGCATACTCGACACTTATTGGAGCGACCACTGCCGCCATACGACATTTACCACCGAGCTGAGCTCTATCAAGATCGACGACAGTTTCATACGCGAAGAAATTGAAAACACCCTGGGTGAATTCCATGATATGCGCAAGGAGCTGGGCAGAGAGGGCAAAAGCCTGTGTCTCATGGAGTTGGCCACTATAGGAGCACGTTATCTCCGCAAGAAGGGCCTGCTCGATGACCTGGAGCAGAGCGAGGAAAACAATGCCTGCAGCATATTCATTGATGTGGATGTGGACGGAGTGGAAGAGAAATGGCTGCTCCAGTTCAAGAACGAAACCCACAACCACCCTACCGAAATCGAGCCTTTCGGCGGTGCAGCCACCTGTCTCGGAGGCGCCATAAGGGACCCTCTCTCCGGCAGGGCATATGTATATCAGGCTATGCGCGTGACCGGAGCAGGCAACATCTGCGCTGATGTAAAGGATACTCTCGTGGGAAAACTGCCTCAGAGGGTAATATCAAAGAAAGCGGCACAGGGTTACAGCAGCTACGGCAACCAGATAGGTCTTGCCACTACCCATGTACGCGAAATATATAATGCAGGCTACACTGCCAAACGCCTTGAAATAGGTGCGGTTGTAGGCGCTGTCAAGGCAGCCGATGTGCGCAGGGAAAGCCCTGTTCCTTCGGATGTGATACTGCTTCTTGGCGGACGCACAGGCCGTGACGGAATCGGAGGCGCCACCGGTTCTTCAAAAGAACATGACGAATCATCAATTGAGACCTGCGGAAGTGAGGTACAGAAGGGCAACGCCCCTGAGGAACGCAAGATTCAGCGTCTTATGCGCCGTCCTGAGGTGACACGCCTCATAAAGAAGAGCAACGACTTCGGTGCAGGCGGCGTCAGCGTAGCAATCGGAGAGCTTACCGACGGCCTGGACATATATCTGGACCGCGTACCTGTGAAATATCAAGGCCTCAACGCCACCGAATTGGCCATAAGCGAGAGCCAGGAGCGTATGGCCGTGGTAGTGGAAGCCGGAGACAGGGCCGAATTTGAGTCATACTGCCACAGCGAAAACATTGAAGTAACCCACGTTGCCGATGTCACAGACCGTGGAAGGATGAGAATGTTCTATAAGGGCGAAATGGTAGCTGATCTCTCAAGGGAATTCATTGACAGCGCCGGAGCCAAACATTACGCCACCGCTGCAATAGCCCCTGTTGAAGAAAAGAATCCTTTCTGTATAGAGGTTGAAGGCGAAAGCCTGCAGCAGAAGATGGAGAAAGTAATTGGCAGCGAGAATGTAGCCTCACAGAAGGGCCTCATCGAGATGTTCGACTCCACTATAGGCCGCAGCACAGTGCTCATGCCTTTCGGCGGCATGACCCAGGAAAGCGAAACTCAGGTCTCTGTCCAGAAAATCCCTACAGACGGATACACAGACACAGCCTCAATCATGGCTTTCGGCTACAATCCTGACCTTGCCCTGTGGAGCCCATATCATGCTGCAGCATACTCAGTTGTCGAGGCCTGTGCAAAAGTTGTAGCTGCAGGTGCACGCTATGACAAGATGAGATTCTCATACCAGGAATATTTCGAACGCATGAGTTCTGACCCTCACAGTTGGGGTAAGCCTCTCGCTGCACTTTTGGGCACCATAAAGATGCAGAAGGGTCTGGGCCTCCCGTCAATAGGAGGCAAGGATTCAATGAGCGGAACATTCGGCAACATCAGCGTTCCTCCTACACTCGTAGCCTTCGGCATCACAACAGTGAAGGCATCCAAGGTAATATCTCCTGAGTTCAAGTGGGAAGGCAACAAGATTTACCTCATAAAACATACTGCCCTGGACAACCATATGCCTGATCTGGACCAGCTCAAGGCCAACTGGGAGTTCATCAGTTCTGAAATAGCCAAAGGCAACATTGTTTCAGGCTGGGCCCTGGGATTCGGCGGAGTTGCAGAAGGTCTCGTGAAGATGGCCATGGGCAACCGCTTCGGCTTCAAGGTGGAAATTCCTGAAGAGGAGCTATTCTCCCTGGGCTATGGTTCCATAATAGTCGAGAGCGAGAACGAGCTGGACTTCCCTGCCGCAATGCTGCTGGGCGAAGTAACCGACGAAGGATATGCAATCAACGGCACGCAGCTCGACGAGGACAGGCTGCACGATGCCTGGGCCGGCCGCTATGCCAAGCTCTATCCCGCCTCAGCCAAGGCCGCTCACAAGGCACTTGTGCCTGCCGGAGTTAAGGGAACATGCAAGCGCAAGGCTGCCAAGTGGGAAGGAGATGCAGTCGAGCATCCTATAG
>CAMFRR010000119.1 GCA_945982095.1 uncultured Bacteroidales bacterium | reverse complement strand
ATGTCCATTTTTTTTGGTGGGCCTGCCCGCTCCAAATTAAATTTTGGCAGCCGTGACTGTCATTGCGGCAGACTTCCAGACAGCAGGACGCGGACAGGCCGACCATAAATGGCATTCCTCAGCAGGCCTTAATCTCACTTTTTCCATTCTTGTGAAGTACGGAGCTCAGCGGGATCTCACGCCGTCGGCCCAACAGATTCTGACTCCTGCCGCCTCCTTGGCAGTTGTGGACTTTCTGGCAGAAAGAGGAATAGATGCCGTAATCAAGAAGCCCAACGACATATATGTAGACGGCAAGAAAATATGCGGAATGCTCATAGAAAACGGAATTAGGAACGGAGCTATGGCCCGCACAATATTCGGGATTGGAATCAATGTCAATCAGACCGAATTCCCTTCCGATCTGCCCAATCCTGTGTCCATGTCAGTGCTGACGGGCAAAATATACGACAGGATGGAATGTCTGAATTCCTTCCTCAAACATTTTTCCAATCGTATGTCTCAGATATGGCAGGATGCCGAAACTCTACGCAGAGAATACGAGCTTAAAGTGATTTCATTGCAGAAATGACTTCAGCCGGTGATTCAGCCTTGAATACGGCTGTTCCGGCTACAAGTATGGTGGCACCAGCCTTGATAAGGGCTGACGAATTGGAAGGGCTGACGCCTCCGTCCACTTCTATCTCCAGATTCTCCAAGCCCAGTTCATCTGCCTTGCGTTTAAGCTGCGCTACCCTATCGACTGTTTCTTCAATGAATTTCTGTCCTCCGAAACCGGCAAAGACTCCCATGATGAGCACAAAGTCACAAAGCGGCAGATAAGGATAAAGGCGCTCTACTGCTATGTCCGGATTAATGACCAGACCTGCCTTGCATCCTTCTGCCTTGATTTCGGCGAGTACAGCCGCAGGGTCTTCCGCCGCATTAAGATGGAAAGACACCATTTCTACACGGGGGATGCGGGCAAAACGAGCAGCATACTTGATAGGATCTGTAATCATGAGATGTACGTCCATAGGCTTGGTGGCCTTGGCAGAAATGGCCTGAATCACAGGAAAACCATAGCTTATGTTAGGAACGAATACCCCGTCCATCACGTCCAGGTGATAGAGGTCGGCATAGTCGTTCACCATACGCACAGCATCACCCAGATTCAGAAAATCTGCGGCGAGCAAAGAAGGAGCTATCTGTATCATTGTACTAAGATGCTTTGATTATAAGCTTCTGGATTTCAGAAACATACTGCTTGATACTGCGGTCACTTTCAAGCAAATCGCTAATTGTGTTGCATGAATGCAGTACAGTGGCATGATCTCTGCCTCCGAATTGCTGGCCAATGGAAGCAAGAGAGGCCTGAGTGAGAGAACGTGAAAGATACATGGCAATCTGTCTTGCCTGAGCTATCTTGCGCTTCCTTGAACGTGAATGCAGCTCTTCTGTAGATATTTCAAAATACTCGCAAACTGCTGCTTCAACCTTGTCCATGGTCAGCTCAAGCTGCGGCTCGTCGACAATCATCTCCACAATCTTGCGGGCCATTGGAATGGTGGCTTCCTGGTGATTGAAGGTGACGTTGGCTATGAGAGAGATAAGGGCACCCTCAAGCTCACGGAAATTGCTGCTTATGTGGGCTGCTATGTATTCCAGCACCTCGTCAGCAATGCTTGCGCCTTCGCGCAGTGCCCTGGCATGAAGCATTTCCAGCCTGGTCTTGAAGTCGGGAGCGGTAAGTTCCACACTGAGGCCCCATTTCAGGCGGCTGAGCAGTCTGTTCTCAAATTCCTCAAGCTGAACCTGAGGACGGTCTGAGGTAAAAATGAGTTGTTTGCCGTTCTGGTGCAGATGGTTGAACACATGGAAAAATGCGTTCTTTGCACCGGGAGAGTTCAATTCCTGTATATCGTCCACGATAAGCACGTCTATCTTCTGATAGAAAGCCAGGAAGTCAGCAAGCTGGTTCTTGGCTGTCACTGCCTTCATGTATTGGGTCTTGAAGCGGTTGGCCGACACATAGAGCACAATCTTCTCGGGGAATTTGTTCTTTATTTCCAAACCTATGGCCTGGGCGATATGGGTCTTTCCCAAGCCCGGGCCTCCGAAGAGGAAAAGAGGGTTGAAAGGGGTCATTCCCGGAGCATCCGCGATATTGATGCCGGCAGTTATGCCCATCTTGTTGCAGGCTCCTATAATCAGATTGCTGAAATTATATACCGGGTTGAGCTGAGGATTGATCCTAACAGGCTGAGTTCCCGGATAAATATAAGCACCCGGATTGCCCATGTGTGAGGCCGTAGGAATATTTACGGTCTTGTTGGTAGGAGCTACGGCACTTGTAGCCGATACCCTCATGTCGCTGTTTGACTTCACTACCCTGAACTGGTAGAAAAGCCTTGCATCGACACCGAGTACCCTGTGCAAGGTCTTGCTCACAAGGTTGAGATAATGGGTCTCGATATAATCACGGCAGAAGTCGCTGGCTACCTCCACAGTAAGGTCGGCGTTTTCCAGCTTGACAGGCTTGATTGGCCTGAACCAAGTGGAAAACTCCTGGCCGTCGAGGACATTTTCGAATATCCTCAGGCACTCGTTCCATACGCTTATGTGTTTGTTTTCTGCCATTTTCATTTCCGCAATGCAAATTTGCTGAAAACTTGTTAATAAAAATTTTAATTTGCTCTTGAAACTTTGGTTTTTTATTGCTATAAGAAAAACGCTGTAAATCGCTGAGTTTAGCTAACTCATTGATTTACAGCACTATAAATTTTGTAATTAGTTAATTTGCTGATATTCAACCAAATGAATAAACGTGTCGGATGCCACTATCTAAACGTTTAACTAAAATACTGAGATTTTCAAATATTTCTTGGGATTTTCAGATATTTTCTTGATGAGTTCATCAATGTTGTTGAGAACTGAATCGAGTGGCTGGGAAATTTCGTCCACAGTAGTGTCTATTGTCGCTGCAGCACCACCCAGTTTTTCGACAGTGCCCTTAAGGTCTGCCTCATTCAAAGTTGCAGTGATTGACTGCAGATTATCCATTGTGCCGTCAAGTTTGTCAGCAACGGGGCTGAATTTTTCAGACAGTGACCTGAGGTTCTCCACGATTTCATTGATGGCTTCAGATTTGCCGTTGAGAGTTTTGGCCAGAGCCTCGGCATTTGCCAAAGTCCTGTCAAGATGCTGGAGTGAACGTTGAACAGCCTTTTTGTTTTCCTCATTGAGTACATCGTTGACATTGGCAAGAACTTGGTTCAATGTGCATACTGTGCTGTCCAGCCCGCTCAGCAGAGGTCCTATCATGCTTGTAAGGGAGCTCACAAGGTCAGCCTCGCTCTCGCCGCCGAGTATGCTGCCGTTCTGCGCCGGGGTTTCACTTGTGCCCTGTACTATCTTCACTCCCTTGCTGCCCATGATGCTTGTGGAATAAATCACTATCTTGCTGTCCTCAGGAATGCGGAATTCTTTGAGTACGGAGCAGACCACCTCGAAATCATCAGTTTCAGGCCTGTAGTTGATTTCGCTGACGCTGCCGGCAACTGTGCCTTTGAAATAAGCCGGGGCGGAGGCGACCAGGGTTTCCACGTCATCGAAATATGCGACGAGCTCGATCTCTCTGTTGAATACGTCCTTGCCCCTGAGAAAGTTGATGAGGAAGAACGAAGCTATGAATACTGCAATGGCAAGAAGGCCAATCTTGATTTCTTTTCTTATTTTCATAAATGCGTTTTTTCTTCTATTTTATTCTATTTTCAGGCTTTCGTCGTAGTTTTTCTTATATGTCTTGAAAGCCCTGAAAAGTCCTTCAGCTATTTTTTCCCTGCCGGATTCGCTCCTGAGCACGGCCAGGTCAGAGTCGTTGCTTATGAAACCAAGCTCCATCAGCACTGCAGGCATGGAGGTCCTCCACAAGACATAGAAAGGATCCTGGTGGACTCCTTTCTTGACTTTCAGCGGCCCCTTTCCCAACTCTTCCTCGCACAGGTATGCAAAAAATATGCTCTGCTCATAAAATGCGCTTTGCATAAGTGTCATGAATATCGCCGATGACTCGTCGTTAGGGTCGAATCCCTGGTATTTCGTCTGGTAGTCTTCCTCCAGGAGAATCACGGAGTTTTCCCTCTTCACTATATCCAACTGATTGGCCATCAAGTCTCTGTTAGGATCGCTCGAGGCTCCCAGAACATGGGCTGAATGCCCGGAAGCGGAATTGTTGTTCTTTACTGCATTTATATGTATGGAAATGAAGAGGTCCGCATTCTTGCGGTTGGCGAAATCCGCCCTCTGTGCCAGT
>CAMFRR010000118.1 GCA_945982095.1 uncultured Bacteroidales bacterium | reverse complement strand
CTTACGAGGCTATCTGCGCTGCAATGAAAGAGGCTTCTGAGGGCGAGCTCAAAGGTGTACTCGGATACACTGACGAGTGCGTTGTTTCAACTGACTTCCGCGGTTGCTCACTCACTTCTATCTTCGATGCTAAAGCCGGTATCCAGCTCGATCCTACTTTCGTTAAAGTCGTTTCTTGGTACGACAACGAGTGGGGTTACTCAAACAAAGTGCTTGAGATGGCTCGCGTAATTGCCAAATAACTAAGTTAAACTGTAGTTAATATCAAGAGGGTGACCTTGGTCATCCTCTTTTTTTTCGTTCACCTTTGACTATGATGATTTTTTTGTTAAATTTGAGAGTTATTGTAATTTTATGAAAAAGTATATTTTTATATTGGCAATGATGCTCTCCATGAGTGTTGCTGCATTCGGACAGGAGGTAAGTCCTGAGACTTTGGCGAAAAGGGCAAAACGCAAGAATCTCACCGTCAAGGAGTGGAATGTGGAACAGAAAGGTTCAACGCGTTGGATGGACCATATCACTGTTTATGACAGTGAGGGCCGTAAGGTTTCGTCTACCGAGTTCGCGCGCTACGGCCAGAAGGAGAGGGTAGTTATAAGCTATGGAAGCAATGGACTTGTTGAGAAGGAGGTTGTGTACGATGACCGAGACAAGGTGGTCAGGGTGAGGAAGTATGAATATAATGCTGACGGAACCAAGAAGGTGCAGTACAACTACCTTCCGAACGGCAAGTTATATTCGGTGAAGAATTATGAATACGTCTTTTCTGACTGAGCTTGAGCCTATAACCCTCGAGCAGATGAAGTGTATCTCCCTGATGAACAGGATAGATACAAAATACTGCCTGCCGGCATCCCGTTTGGGCGAGTTCCTGTCACATTGCAAGGAATACTATGTGCAGACAAGTGACGGGGATATAAGATTGCACCGCTATGATACCCTGTATTACGATACGGAAGAATATCATGCCTATCTCATGCATCAGCGTGCAAAGGCTCCGCGTCAGAAGTTGAGGGCAAGGTGCTATGTTGACGGTGGAGGTGACTGCTTCCTCGAGATAAAAAACAAGACCAACCGCAAGCGCACCAAGAAAAAGAGAGTGCCTCTGCCTGAGGAATTTTTCGGTAACTTTCCGGCTTGCACTCAAGTCAGGGACTTCGCTGCGGGACGCAGCCTATGGGACATTGACAGCCTAAGCCCGGCCCTGCGTATAGGATTCAAGCGTATCACATTGGTAAACAGGGAATTGAACGAGAGGGTAACTATTGACACCGCTCTATGCTTCCATAATCCGCGTACAGGTTTGGACTATGATTTGTCTGATGTGGTGGTGATTGAACTCAAGCGTTACGGAAACCTCCCTTCACGAGTTCAGAGCATTCTGCTGGAAATGCGCGTGATGCCCACAAAGTTCAGCAAATATTGCACAGGAATAATTCTCACAACTCCAGGCATAAGGCTGAACCGCTTTAAAGATAGATTGATAACATTAAACAAATTATTGAATGGCAAACTTACTAACCCTGCTGCAGGCCTTGCCTGAATTTGACCCCACCATTGCTGAAGAATTCGCCGACAGCGGCGCCGGACTTTCTTTCCTGGGGACTCCACTTTTTGATGCTGTATCTTTCCTCAATCTTCTGGTGCGTTTCGCATTCAATCTGCTGGTAGGATATACTGTAGTCAAAGCTTTCTATCTCAAAAAGGGGCATCGCAGTGATTACAGCCTAACTTATCTCATCTTCAGTGCAGTAATGTTCCTGCTCATTTTCTGCATGGGCAATGTGAAACTGCAGATAGGTCTCACCCTCGGCCTTTTTGCCATATTCGGCATGATCAGGTACAGGACCGAGACCATACCTGTCAGAGAAATGACATACCTGTTCGTCATAATTGGCGTTTCAGTAATAAACGGTCTTGCGCTGGAATTGTCTTATGCAGAGTTGCTTGCAGCCAACCTGCTGATTCTGCTCATGTTGTGGTTGTTGGATGGGGTCCGCAAAGGCCGCAGGACAACGGGAGTCAAACTGGTGAGGTATGATAAGATTGACCTCATAGTGCCAGAAAAACGCCAGGAACTAATCGCTGACCTCAGCGCACGCCTGGGCATTGATATAGTGTCGGTGGAAGTAGGCTCCGTGGATTTCCTGCATGATTCTTGTATGCTCAGCGTTTCGTATATGATGGAGGAAGGTCAGACTTCCAATTCTGTGGATTCAATGAAGAAAATGAACTGATTTGCCTGAATATGAGGAGATTATTAGCTATTGCCTGCCTGCTGCTCAGCACAGCAGCGCTATACGCGCAAGGCAAGGAGGATGGATATTCCGAGACGGTCGAGCATTCTTTTGGTGGCCGTGCCGGAGTCACACTCGGGTACAAGCCTCTCAAGTCCCTGGATTTGAGCTTGAGTGAAGAACTGCGTGCCGACACAAGGTATAAGGGCTTCGACAGGAGCATGACCACCTTGAGCGTAAAGTACTCTCCATTCAAAAGTTTCAACATCATCGCCGAATACGGCTTTGTTGCGCGTCTTCGCGGTTCTGAACAGAAAACCATGAAGTATTCGCACAGAGGCAAGCTGGGAGTGTCTTATACCGTGAAAATGGGTGACTTCAGGATGCAGTTGCGCGAACTGGTGCAGTGTGACTACAAGATGGACAGCATCAATGTGAAAGAGGAGGCCAATCCGGCCTTATATCTGCGTTCAAGGCTCAGATTGTCCTATCATATTCCGCACTTGCCTCTTACTCCTTACATAGCGGGAGAATTGTACAATACCCTCAACCAGCCTTACATAGACTTGAGCGTAGAGAATACCACAAAGGGATTCAGGGAGGCCTGCCTTAAGAACAATATCATAATCAATCCGTTCAGGAATTATGTGTCCCGTGTAAGGGCGCTTGCCGGCCTGGAATATGATTTCAACAGGCATTCTTCGCTGAAGTTCTATTATATGTACAATTATGACATCAGTTACGATGTAAATTATGGCAAGAACAGCCATAAGATAAACCGTATAGAAAAAGAAACAGGTCATAGCCACAATCTGGGTGTGGAATACGTATATTATTTCTGATAAATTCATTATCTTTGCATAATTGACTAACGTATCATAAGATTATGGAAGAAAAGAAAGATTTTTCTATCAATATCAAGCCTGATATCGCAACAGGCAAATTTTCCAACCTTGCCATCATAACTCACTCCCGCAGTGAGTTTGTGTTGGATTTTGCAGCTATGCTTCCGGGCATAAGCCAGCCTGAGGTGGTGTCACGTCTCATTATGAACCCGGAACACGCAAAACGACTTTTGCTTGCCTTGCAGGACAATATCAAGAAGTATGAGGCCCAGAACGGAACAATAAGCCTTGGGGATGCCCCTACTGCCCAGTTTCCGATAAAAGGCAACGGTCCCCGTTCATAGGCTTATGGCGGATTTGACAAAAATCAAGGCATTCGCCTTTGACATTGATGGAGTCTTCACGGACGGAGGCATTTATGCAATTGACGGTGACCTTATAAGGAAGTTTGAAGCCAAGGACTGCATGGCCACGCGTATAGCCAGTATGAACGGCTATAAGATGGGCATCATAACCGGCGGCATCTCAGATACTATAGCCCAGCGCATGGTACGCTGCGGCTTCGAACTAGAAGACATCTACCTGGGTTCACGCCGCAAGATTGAGGAGTTTGAGTCATTCTGCTCCAGACATGGGCTGAATCCTGACGAGGTGCTGTATTGTGGAGACGACCTGCCTGATATACCTGTTCTTGAGGCTGCAGGCCTTGCTGCCTGTCCTGCAGATGCTGTGGATGAAGTGAAGGCCGTGTGTGATATAGTGTCAAAGAGGGTAGGAGGGCGTTCTTTCGTGCGTGAGGTAGTGGAATCGACGCTAAGAGCCCAGGGCAAGTGGTATCTGAATGATGAACAATACAAAAAGTTCTTTTAGGATGAAGATTATACTTGCATCGGGGTCTCCACGCAGGGCGGAGCTGATGTCACAGATGGGCCTGGAATTCGTCGTGGACAAGCAGACTTCATTTGAAGAGATAGTACCGGAGGATATGGCCCCTGAAAGAGTCCCCGCTTATTTTGCAGAAGGCAAGTCCAAGAATTTCCACAGGGCTCTCGAGGATGATGAAGTGCTGGTCAGCGCGGACACAGTGGTGATTTGTGACGGACACATAATGGGCAAGCCAGCAGGAGTTGCTGAGGCTGCGGAAATGCTCAAAACCTTGAGCGGACGCACACATAAGGTTGTAAGTGCCGTATCTGTACGCAGCAACCGTCGTCAGATTACGCTATCTGACACTACAGAGGTAAGTTTCGTGCAGCTTAGCGA
>CAMFRR010000117.1 GCA_945982095.1 uncultured Bacteroidales bacterium | reverse complement strand
CACGTAAGGAGTCGTCGGCAGCGTCAGATGTGTATAAGAGACAGACCATATATGAAACAGACAGACGGCGTCAGAAACAGACTGAATACAACATAAAGAACGGAATTACGCCTAAACAGGTGACTGTCAAGAAGAACGCAATGGCACAGACACGTGGGGTGAGCGGCAGGATGTCGGCGGCAAACTCATATGACGATCCTCATTATATACCTGATCCGTCAGATTTGGGCAAGGGGCGCATCAGCGTTGGACTGGGTCACGACTCTATACGAGAGAGCAATTCGGCCTTTGTTGACGGCTACATCAAGGCAGACCTCGCAGCCGTACTTCAGGACCCTGTAATAAGGGCCATGAGCCGCAGTCAGGTGGAGGCCCTTGCCTTCAACGCAAAAGAAAACATGAAAAAAGCCTCGGCAGAATTGGATTTTGCAGCTGCCGCGAGATATAGAGACGAAATGTGGGCACTTAACGAATATTTAAGAGTATGGAAGGAAGATTGACGAAAGCAAGAGAGCTGGCCTTCAAGGCCTTGGATGGGATGACAAGAGGGAATGGAGCACCTTTCATTGAACATCCCGACAATGTAGCCGAGATTATCAGACATGAAATCGGCTTGTCACATGAGAGCGTAATAGCCATGTACCTGCATGAAGCGTCACGAGTTGATCAGGAGCTCATTCCTCTGATTAAGGAAGAATTCGGACAGGAAATATGGACAATAGTGGAAGGTCTGAACCTCATATCTCAGATACATCCAAAGGATACAAGGCTTGAGGCAGAGAATTACAAGAGACTGATAATCAACTATTCCAAGGATCCTCGCGTTGCGATAATCAAGATTGCAGACCGTCTGGAAATCATGCGTTCGCTGGATATGTTCAGCAAAGCGGAAAGGGAACGCAGGGCATTGGAGACTCTGCTGCTGTATATTCCCCTTGCCCATCAGCTTGGTCTTTACAACATAAAGTCCGAGATGGAGAATATATACTTCAAGACTGCTGATCCAGAGGAATACAGAGCTATCACCAATAAGCTCAAGGTCGGTGAGAAGGACAGGGAAAAGCTGATGATGGAGTTCATACGTCCTTTGGAACAGAGGCTGGCAGCAGACGGAGTCAAGTACAAATTGAAAATACGTACTAAGACCGCCTACTCCATATGGAAGAAAATGAAGGTACAGAAAGTGCCTTTTGAAGGTGTGTTCGACGTCTTCGCCATACGTTTCATCATAGATTGCGAGGATGATCCTACTGTTGAGAAGGCTCTGTGCTGGAAAGTGTTCTCGCTGGTGACAGAAGAGTATGAACAGGACACCAAGCGTTTGCGCGACTGGCTTTCAAAACCGAAGCCAAACGGTTACGAATCGCTGCATATTACTGTAAGGAACAAAGACAAGGCATATCTCGAAGTACAGATAAGGACCAAGAGGATGGATGAAATCGCTGAGAGCGGCCTTGCATCACACTGGTCATACAAAGGCATAAAGAAAGAGGCCACCTTGGACATATGGCTTAATTCAGTGCGTTCTATGCTGGAGCGCAAAGACGGAATGGCCGCAATGCAGGACGAAGAGATTGAACTTGCAAGCAAGGACATATTCGTTTTCACTCCGACAGGCGAACTCAGGAAGCTGCCTGCAGGAGCGTCTGTCCTGGATTTTGCCTTCAGCATTCATTCAAATCTGGGATTGCGCTGCTCCGGAGGCATTGTCAACGGCAAGGCAGTTCCTATTCGTGAGAAGCTGCACACCGGTGACTATGTGGAGATAATAAGGAACAAAAACCAAAAGCCTTCGGCTGATTGGCTCAACTATGTAGTAGGCAGCAAGGCACGCAACAAAATCAAGCAATTCCTCAAGGAAGAGGAATACCAGAAAGCCAATGAAGGCAAGGAGCTGCTGATGTCCAAATGCCGCAAATGGGATTTCGAGATCAGTGACGAAGACATGGCTCAGGTAATGAAAAAACTGCGCTACAAGACCTTGAGTTCATTCTATGAAGCCATTGGCGATGGAAGACTTGACCCTCTGGACATCAAGAAATATGTAGAGTTCCTGCACGAGGACCGTCATGTTGACTTGCAGAATGCCGAGCCTATGGCAACTCAGCCGCAAAGCACGTCTTCTTCCAACTCTTCTGCCTCGGATGTGCTCATAATTGATGCCAAGCACATCAAGGGTCTGGACTACAAACTGGCACAGTGTTGTACTCCTACTCATGAAGACGAGATTTTCGGTTTCGTAACCCGTATGAACGGTATCACAATACACAAGATATCATGTCCTAATGCAAGCCGTCTGTTGAAACAATATCCTTACAGGATTCTGAAGGTTAAATGGGCGGACGAAAAATAAAGATTAAGGCCTATGTATTCATTTTTAATCAGCCTTGTAGCCCTGATTCTGGGTTATTTCATATATGGAAGCGTGGTTGACAGGATTTTCGGTCCTGACCCTGCTGCGGTGACCCCTGCTGTGTCCAAAAACGATGGAGTGGACTATGTGCCTATGCCGACATGGAAGGTGTTCATGGTACAATTCCTTAACATAGCCGGTACAGGTCCCATTTTCGGTGCCATCATGGGAGCAAAGTTCGGCCCTTCCTGTTTTCTGTGGATAGTGGGAGGCAGCATATTCGCGGGTGCAGTACATGATTACATGACCGGCATGTTGTCAATGCGTTGCGGTGGAGCCTCTTTGCCTGAGATTGTGGGTAAATATTCACACAAGAGCATGAAGAGCCTCATGCTGGGTTTCTCACTGCTTTTGCTCCTGCTCGTTGGTACTGTTTTCGTTTATAGTCCTGCACTGATTCTTGGGGACATAGCTTCCCTGAGCGGGAACCGTGAAACTTCAATAATGTTCTGGGTAGGAATCATATTCCTATATTATATTGTAGCTACCCTCTTGCCTGTAGACAAGATTATAGGCCGTTTCTATCCCATATTTGCCTTTGCCCTACTCTTCATGGCTGCGGCTCTCGGTGTATGCCTGTTGATGAAATGGCCTTCCATCCCTGAATTCTGGGACGGCCTGCAGAATCGCACTCCAATGCTGGGAATCAAGGGACAAGACATCTTCCCTGCCTTGTTCATCACTGTTGCCTGCGGTGCAATCAGCGGTTTTCACTCTACACAGAGCCCGATAATGGCACGCTGTCTAAAAAACGAAAAGATGGGCAGACCTGTATTTTTCGGAGCGATGATAACAGAAGGTATTGTGGCTCTCATATGGGCTGCTGTTGCCTCATACTTCTTCTTTGACGGAGGCATGGAAGAAGTCGGTGCAACGTCGGCTCAGGCGCCTGTGGTTGTGACTTCTGTTGCGAAGTCTTGGCTGGGGCTTTTCGGAGGCGTGCTGGCTATTCTTGGAGTTGTGGCGGCCCCTATTACCAGCGGTGATACTGCATTCCGCAGCGCAAGGCTGATTCTGGCAGATTTCATTGGAATGGATCAGAAAAAGAAAATAAACAGGCTCATTCTTGGCATACCGATTTTTCTCATTGCGTCTTTGCTGCTATGGTTCAATATTGCTGATGAAAACGGTTTCAACGTGATTTGGCGTTATTTCGGCTGGGCTAACCAGATGCTGGCAACTTTGTCTTTATGGATTGTGACTTTCTTCCTGATGAAGGAAAGGTCAGGCGTGAAGTTCCTGATTTCTGCTGTGCCTGCAGTATTTATGGGCTGTGTGGTCGTTACATACATTTGCATTGACCATATAGGTCTGGGATTGGACAGCCGCTGGATTCCTCTGATAGTTGGCATTTGTGCCGTGTCAAGCAGCATTTACATGGCTTATAAGTATTATAAGGTTCGCAAAGCTAAATAAGACAGCAGCAACATATTGTCAAGCAAGGGGCTCTCAGGGCCCCTATTTTGATGCACTATGGTGCCGCCTAGCGGAGCGCCCTCTGTCATCTCGACCAAGCAGCGCGAGGAGAGATCTGCAGACAGTCCTGGTCGACGTTTTTACCTGCTTTACCATGACTGTAGTCAGATTTCTCGACTCCGCCCTTCGGGCTTCGCTCGAAATGACAGGGGCATGCTTTGGTTGCAACAAGAGAAATGCTCCGCTCGGAATGACACTCTGTCATCTCGACCAAGCGAAGCGCACGGAGAGATCTGCCTGTTCATACTGGTCGATGCTTTTTGCCGGCTTTACCCTGACGATAGTCAGATTTCTCGACTTCGCCCTTCGGGCTTCGCTCGAAATGACAAGAGGACAGCGCGTAATGACAAGAGGAAGGCGTGGGGCGTGGAGTAGCCTGTAGTGGGCGTGGGATGGAAAGAGATGGAGAGGAATGGAGGGGGCGGGATAAAAAGAAAGATCCCGACTCAGATTGTGTCTGAATCGGGATCTCGAAGAA
>CAMFRR010000116.1 GCA_945982095.1 uncultured Bacteroidales bacterium | reverse complement strand
AAAGGATAGTATGAAAATCATTATTGCAGGTGCAGGCGAGGTAGGCTCACATCTGGCAAAGATGCTGAGCAGCGAGTCGCATGAAATAACCGTGATAGATTCCAGCTCGGCCCGTCTTGAGGCCCTTTCGGCTGTGACCGACATCATCACCGTCGTTGGTCAGCCCTCATCCCTGGTCGCCCTTAAAGAGGCCGGAATCGATGCGGCAGACCTGTTCATTGCCGTATATCCCTCAAGTTTCCAGGATGTGAACATAGTGTCCTCTTTGCTTGCAAAGCAGTTGGGAGCAAAGAAGGTGGTGGCCCGCATCAACAACGAAGAATACCTGTCATACGACACCAAATATCTTTTCACAGAGATGGGCATTGACCTTATGTTCTATCCCGAGAAGATTGCCGCGGATGAGATTATGGACCAGCTGAGCCGCAGCAGCTCCACCGAAGGCATGGACTTCGCCAGGGGCAAGCTGCAGATGGCCGTTTTCAAGCTCGAGGAAAACTCACCGCTTATAGACATGAGCCTCAAGGACTTCTCTGAAAGGGTAAGTACAGAACAGCTGCAGTTCAGAGTGATTGCAGTCACACACAACAACGAAACCATAATCCCAAAATTCAATTACAAGTTCAGGTATCACGACCTCGTGTTCATCATAACCAAACGCGAAGGCATAGAGGGAATGATGCGATACATGGGCACCAACAACCTGGAAATCAGCAGTGTAATGATAATGGGCGGCAGCCACATAGCCGCCATGGTGGCCCGCGGTGAGCAGAAAAAGGGCAAGAGGGTCAAGGTCATAGAAATAAACAAGGACAGATGCAACGAGCTTTCGCAGAGCCTGCCTGAGTCCGTTATGATAATAAACGGTGACGGCCGGAACAAGGAGCTGCTCATAGACGAGGATATACGCAACTACGATGCCTTCATAGCCCTTACTGACAGCGCCGAGACCAACATACTCTCCTGTGTGGCAGCAAAGAAGCTGGGCGTGCGCAGGACTATAGCCAAGGTGGAAAACCTGGAATACATATCCCTTGCCGAAGGTATGGGCGTGGATGCCATCATAAACAAAAAGCTCATCACGGCGGCCAGAATTTTCCGTTTCACCCTATCCGACAAGGTGCGCTTCGTAAAATATCTGAACGGAGCCAATGCCGAGGTCATAGAGTTCATTGTGGCTCCTGATGCCCGTATCACCAAAGCTCCGCTCAAGGACCTGAACTTCCCTGACGGTGCCATCATAGGTGGAGTGATACGCGGTGGAGAGAGTTTCATTGCCGTGGGCGATTCGCAGATTCAGGCCTATGACAGGGTGGCTGTGTTCGCCATGCCAGAGGTTGTGAGGGATGTTGACAGGTGGTTCAGGTAAGCATACTATGTCAAGCTCAAGACTCATATTGTCAACTTTGTGCTTCTTGACCATTTCCGGGGCTGCCATTGCATACCCAAGGATTGGCTGCGCTGCGGAAAGTCAAGAAAAGTCAGCCTGTCCGCTGCATTTTGAGTATGATCTCAACTTTGATATGAAATTTGACAACCGCGAATTTGACAGCAGCAAATTTCAGCCTTCATTTACCTTATTCGGAGCCAGAATTGAGCCATACGCAGGTCTGCGTGTAGATGCCGGCCGCAGTTCGCACAGGCTGCTTGCAGGCGTGGACGTATTCAAGGAATTCGGCAGTTACAAGGGACAGCTTGAAGCAGGTTTCATGGCTTATTACAATATGAATCTGAAGCTCAAGCACTCGGATTTCAGCCTATATGCAGGCATGATGCCGAGAAGGGTACAGAAAGGCCTGCAGTCTCCAATGTTCCTTTCTGAGCTTTACAGATTCAGGGACAACAGGATAGAAGGACTGGTGCTGAGCTGGGAGCTTGGGCAAAATAACGGCTGCAATATGAGCTGCCCCGGTCACGGCATTTCTGCTCACTTTGAACTGGGCTGCGACTGGATGGGAATGCTGCATTTCGAACAGAGGGAAGAATTCCTGATATGGCTGAGCGGAGACATGAAGCTGCTGCCCTGGCTCAAGGCAGGATATGATGCCTATATGCATCATTACGCTTGTTCTGCCCAGGTAAACAGCGTGAGTGACGACATATTAGCCGAACCATACATTATCTTTGATTTCTCAAGCCTTGCCCATATCCAAGCCCTTGAACTGAAGCTGGGCTGGGCTCAGGCTCTGCAACGCGACAGGGCGTTGAACAGCAAGTTTCTGGCTCCGGGAGCAGCCGAAATTGCAGCGAGGATACAGCATTGGGGACTGGGCATAGACAACAGCCTGACAATAGGCCGCAGCCTTTCGCCATACAGATATGTGACTGACGCAGCAGGAGTGAGTTATGACGGAAGATTCAATAAAGGCGACGCTTTCTATTACATGGTGAATATCAATGGTTTAGCCCAGGAATACAGCATACCCGGGAGCACTTCGGAAATAGAAAAGGGACTATACGACAGACTGGAGTTCTATTGGCAGCCCAAGATATATCCGGGCATACATCTGAGAGCTTCCGTACTGTTGCACTTCAATGCCAGAATAGGCTCAGATCCTGCCTATACGGCCAAAGTCCACAGCGGAAGCTCCCAGACCATAGGCATCATATTCGATCTTCACGACATGATGCGCCACTTGATACACAAATAGTCAGCCTTTGAGGACAAACTTCTCAATGACATGGGCTACACCGTCCTCATCGTTGGACCAGGTTATATAGTCTGCAATGTCCTGGAGTTCAGTAGGCGCATTCGCCATAGCCACTCCCAAACCAGCATATTCGATCATGCCCTGGTCGTTGAAACCGTCTCCAACTGCAATGGTCTCTTCCCTGCTTATGCCCAAAGAGTATATGAGACGGGCCAGAGATTGGGATTTTTCTATGCCGGGAGGAACGCACTCCAGGAAGAAGCCGCAGCTCCTGTACACCATAAGGCGTCCTTCATATTTGGCTGCAAGCTTCAGTTCCAATTCGTGCAAAGGCTTGGGATCGCCTACTATGAGACATTTGTTAATGGGATATTCAAGCATGGAAGGAAAATCATCGTACTGGATCACAGGCATCTTGTTGATGAAAGCCTCGTGAAGTACATATTTGTTGTCCTTGCAAGACGCAGCTATGGACTCGCCCTGGTATGTCAGGATTTCCATACCTGCGGCCTTGGCCTCGGCATAAAGCTCGGGCACCGTGTCGGCTGACATATCCTTGTTGAACACAGTCTCACCCGTGCGGCAATCGATGATTGCGCCTCCATTGTATGAAAGTATATATCCCCCGTGCTCCTTTAGCTTAAGCTGCTTTGCAAGAGGCACTATGCCGTAAGTAGGGCGGCCCGAAGCCAGCACGACCACAAGTCCCTTCTGTTCCTGGGCCCGCATTAGGACATCGTAGGTGCGGGGGCTGATTTCTTTTTTGCTGTTGGTCAATGTTCCGTCCAGATCGAGGACTATCATCTTATATCCCATAGCTATGCTTCAGTTCTATTTCTTGTCCATCCTGTACCATACATAGGAAATATAGGCTATGACAAAAGGTACAAGCAGGGACACAATGGACATTGTGCGCAGCGTGAAGAAAGAAGAGCAGCTGTTGGATATGGTAAGCGAACTCTGGAGGTCAGCAACTGAAGGATAATAGGCAGTGGAATTCAGACCAGCTACCAGGAAGAGTGACATTACGGTAAGCACTGTGCCCGGTGCGCTGAGCCATATGCCTTTGCGGAAAGAGCTGTCGAGCAGAGTCCACAATATGCCTGCGACAATCAGCACTGCACCGCCCAGGAACATTACCAGCACTACCGGCATGTCCAGGAAGTTGTGCAGATATTTGCCCTGTTCCATGACTACCCTTCCGCCTTCCGTAACGGCAAAGCCTTCCATAGTGCAGAGATGATACAACACAAATATCAGAGTGACTGCAAAGAGTCCGAAAATCAGCCATACCCTTCTTCTCAAATTCTCGTGCAGCTCGGAATCGTCTACATTATTGATCAGATATAGGGCGCCCAGCATCATTGTGAGGAACATCAGCATAATTCCCAGTTCCAGGTTGAAAGGCACTGTCACAGCTTCGAGTCCGTGCATGCTGCCTGTCCATCTGCTGATTACAGGTGCAAGCCTGTCTCCTGCAGCAGCCTTGTCCACTATGAACGAGGAACCTGTGAAGAAGGTGCCTACTGCTGTGCCTACAAGAAGTGGGGCGAGACAACCGTTGAGGGTGAGGAAAATGCGGAAAGTGGTGTTGCCCAGGAGGTTACCTACCTTGTTCTGAAACTCGTAAGATACAGCCTGCAGGACGAAGGTGATGAGAATCAGCACCCACACTCAATATGCTCCAGAAAATGAAGTGCTGTAGAAAAGAGGGAATGAGCCGAAGAAGGCGCCGCCGAAAAGAACCAGGGTCGTGAAACTGAGTTCCCATTTCAGTCCTGTTGACCTGACTAT
>CAMFRR010000115.1 GCA_945982095.1 uncultured Bacteroidales bacterium | reverse complement strand
ATAGGAGTCCGTCTCGTGGGCTCGGAGATGTGTATAAGAGACAGTTCACGCACTGACGAATATGACGGTCCGAAGGACTATGTCTATACCTCTGAGCCTTATATATTCAAGGGTAACAAAGAGAGCAAGGCCAGGGAAGGCTACAAGGCTCCGGTTCCTTTCCGCATGTCGCAGCAGGCCTGGGCTGACGCTTATTTCAACAGTGTGATACGTCCTCTGGAGAAACAGGGTGTGGATTTCTGGTGGCTTGACTGGCAGCAGTGGAAAACCAGCCGCTATATGAAAGACCTCAGCGTAACTTTCTGGCTGAACTGGACTTTCTTCAATGACAAGGTACGTCAGAGCGTGACACAGGGCAAGAGTGCCGACCGTCCTTTCATCTATCATCGCTGGGGAGGCCTAGGAAGCCACCGTTATCAGCTGGGATTCAGCGGCGACACTTACGATGAATGGAGCGTGTTGGAGATGCTGCCTCATTTCACAGCGACAGCCTCTAACGTGGGTTACGGCTATTGGGGCCATGACATAGGCGGCCATATGCAGAAAGAGAACCACGACACCAATCCTGAGATGTATACCCGTTGGTTGCAGTATGGCGTATTTACCCCTATATTCAAGACCCACTCGACCGAGTCCAGCTTCGTGGAGCGCAAGATTTGGCTCTATCCGAGCCACTTCCAGTATATGAAAGAGGCAATCGAGCTGCGCTATGCTCTCAGTCCTTATATCTATGATGCTGCACGTCAGGCATATGAGACAGGTGTGAGCATATGCCGTCCTCTGTACTACTATTATCCTGAAGACCTCAAAGCTTACAGCTGTGACCAGGAGTTCATGTTCGGCGACAATATACTTGCAACCGTGCTCTGCCAGCCTATGGATCCTGCTACAGGCAAGACAGAACGCAGGATGTGGTTCCCTGAAGGAAACAATTGGTATGATATGGCCCATCACTGCACATATCCAGGAGGTACAGTGAAGACTCTCTACTATACCATTGAAGAGAATCCTTGGTATGTGAAGGCCGGTGCCATAGTTCCTATGGCTGCAGCCGGAATTCAGGATCTCCAGCATGTGGACAACCGTCTGCGCATACTCATTGCTCCTGGCAATGGCAAGAGCCACTTCCAGTTCTATGAGGACGACGGCAAGAGCCAGGCTTATGAGACTGAGTTTGCAACCACTCTCATTGAGAAGAAGGCCACAGGAAAGAGTGTAACAGTGGTCTATAATCCACGCCGCGGAGAATATGCTGACGCTCCGCAGACTCGTCAATGGAACCTTCTTATGGAAGGCGTGAAAGTTGCGAAGGCTACAGTTAATGGAGTTGCAGCAGAAGTTATCACAGGCGAACACTCTTGCGAGATTGTGGTGCCTGAGCTTCCGGTAGGGGAGAAGACCACCATTGTCGTGACTCTCAAATAAATCAAGCTTGAGGAACAAAATCAATGTCATCCTGCACAAGGCGCATTGCCTGAAGCAGGATGACATTATTTATGATCAGCCTCGTTACGGGATGGCCGTTCTGGCTACTACAGTCATGCCTTCGCCTTGACCGGGCATCCCTAACATATTAAAGAAGCTTGTAGCTGTCCTGGATGAAGTCGGTGAGGGCCTTGCCCTTCAGCAGACCTGTATTAAGCAGGGCAAGAGAGCAGAGCTGCTTTGCAAGCGCAGGGTCTTTGCTGTCCCAAAGCTTCTTGACCAGAGGATGTTCCATATTCACGATTACATTGTAAGACTCAGGCATGCTGCCCATGAAAGCGTATCCGCCTCCCATCTTTGCCATATCGCGGTAACGGCGCATGAACTCGGTCTGGGTAAGAAGCACAGGCGCCTCATTTTCCCCAAGATTCTGTGCTTCGACTGTAAACTCGTAGCCCTCTGCAGGAAGAGCGGCCTTGAAGAGCTCATCAAGAGCCTTCTTGTCATCATCCGACAGCTCAGGCTTGATTGCATCTGCTTTCTTGATAAGGTTTTCCACGCTGTCGCTGTCCACACGGGCAAAACGGCATTTTTCCATCTTGCTTTCCAGCAGACCCACAAAGTGGCTGTCAAGTTCGCAGTCCATATAGAGCACATCATAGCCTTTGGCCTTGGCTGCCTCGATATAGCTGTACTGAGCCTGCAGATCGGTGGCATACAGACATATGATATTGTCGTCCTTGTCTTTCTGGTTGAGCTCTACTGCAGTCTTGTATTCATCCAGGCTGAAATACTTGCCTGATTCATTCTTCAGAAGAGCGAATTTTACGGCCTTGTTGCAGAATTCCTCGTTGGTCAGCATTCCATATTCAATGAATATCTTGATATTGTCCCATTTCTGCTCAAACTCACTGCGGTTCTCCTTGAAGATTTCCTCCAGCTTCGCAGCCACCTTCTTGGTGATGAATGAAGATATTTTCTTGACATTCGCGTCAGACTGCAGATAGCTGCGCGATACGTTCAGCGGAATGTCCGGAGAGTCAATCACGCCATGAAGCAGAGTAAGGAAATCCGGTACTATGTTGTCAACATGGTCGGTTACGAACATCTGGTTGCAATAGAGCTGTATCTTGTTCTTGTCCACCGCCATACGTTCCTTAATCTTAGGGAAGTACAATACGCCGCTCAGGTGGAAAGGGAAGTCCACATTGAGGTGGATATGGAACATAGGATCTTCCTCCATAGGATAGAGGGCCTTGTAGAACTTGTCATAATCTTCCTCGCTCAAGTTAGAAGGCTGTTTTGTCCATATAGGATCTATGTCGTTGATGACATTGTCAGCTGCAGTCTCTATTTCTTTTCCGTCCTTCCACTGGGTCTGTTTTCCGAATACCACAGGGAAAGGCATAAATTTGCAATATTTGCTTAAAAGAGCCTGAATTTTGCTCTTTGAGGCGAACTCTTCTGCCGACTCGTCGTCTATGTGAAGAGTTATGACTGTGCCCCTGTCGCTTTTGTCACATTCTTCCAGGCTGTATTCTGGAGAACCGTCGCAAGTCCATTTCACGGCTTTTGCGCCTTCTTTCCAGCTGAGGGTTTCAATGCTTACATTATCCGAAACCATGAAGGCTGAGTAGAATCCCAGTCCGAAATGGCCTATGATTGAGCCTATCTTGTCTTTATATTTGTCCAGGAACTCACCGGCTGATGAGAAAGCTATCTGGTTGATGTATTTGTCTACCTCTTCGGCAGTCATACCTATACCCCTGTCCATGATTTTGAGGGTGTGTGCGGCCTCGTCCAATTCTACACGTACCGAGAGGTCTCCCAATTCGCCTTTAAGTTCGCCAGTTGAGGCCAGGGTCTTTACTTTCTGTGTGGCATCGATGGCATTGGCCACCAGCTCACGCAGGAAGATTTCGTGGTCGGAGTAGAGAAATTTCTTGATGACAGGGAAGATGTTTTCGGTGGTAACACCAATCTTACCGTTTGTTTTTGTGTTTGTGTCCATTTTCTGTATTTTTTATTTTGCTTGTTTCATACAAGAGCGGGGCCTGTGCAGTGCGACAGGCCCCGCCTCAGGGACATATAAATCAAATTGCAGGCCGTTTGTTTCTGGCTGACAAAATGGCAGACAGAGGCCTGATTAAGTATTATTCAACCTTTGTGAGCTTGAGCACCTGGCTGCTCATTGTGCCTTTGAGTCCGAGTTCCAGACCGGTTTCCATGAGGAAACGTCCGCTGAAGCAGGCTCCATCCCATTTCTGTACTTGGGTGTCGGCAGCACGCAGAAGCTCTTCCACCTTATATCTTGCGTCAGGATCAAGACCGGCCATGCGGAATATAGGTTTCTGCTGATTTACATAGCAGTCGAATTTGTAGGCGAAGAACACGGCATCATTCTTTTCCTCAGATATGAACATTTCGCTGGCGAAGCCTGTGCCTTCATAAGGGGATATGAGTCTGTAAAGGTCGCCCTTCTGCACTATAGGCCTTATAGTTTCTTTATATGTGGCAAATGCTTTCTTCGCGAACTCCATCTCTTCAGGGCTGAGGTCAGAAGGTTTCATCTCCATTCCAAGACGGCCTGTCATGGCAACGTCAAAGCGGAATTTGAGAGGAGTGTGCCGGCCTGTCTGATGGTTAGGCGAAGCGCTCACATGCTGGGCCATGGCACAAGGAGGGAAGAACATGCTGGTGCCCCACTGTATGAAGAGGCGTTGTTCAGCATCGGTGTTGTCGCTGGTCCATAACTCGTCGAAGTATGGCATAAGGCCGTAATTGACACGACCGCCGCCGCTCGCGCAGTTCTGAATCACCAGATCCGGATATTTGGCCCTTATGCGCTCAAGAGTCTTGATGAGGCCAAGCTGGTAGTCAACATAAAGGTGGCTCTGTCTGTCGGCGCTGAGGTAATGTGAGCCGAAACTGTATATCTCCATATTGCAATCCCATTTGATATAATGGGTGTTTGGGGTTTCGGTCTGTCTCTTATACACATCTGACGCTGCCGACGACTCCTTACGTGTA
>CAMFRR010000114.1 GCA_945982095.1 uncultured Bacteroidales bacterium | reverse complement strand
ACTTCCCATCCTTGTGCCGCTGCCGCCGCAGGCAAAAATGCAATAGTTTTCCATCAGCAAAAATATTTTCATTATGTTTCGATATACAAAGATAAATTATTCTTTGAATAATATGATTTGTTTTTCGTATCTTTGCCATTTAACACGTTGTATCAAATTTAATCTTCTGATATATGGCTTTTTCATTCCTCAATCAGGAACTTGCTATTGACCTCGGAACCGCCAACACCGTCATTTTTCAGGATGACAAAATAGTGCTGGACGAGCCGAGCATAGTTGCCATCAACAACCTTAACGGCAAGATGGTGGCAATAGGCCGACAGGCCAAACAGATGTACGAGAGAACCAATCCGAACATAAAGGCTGTACGCCCAATGAAAGACGGCGTGATTGCCGACTTCAACGCTGCAGAGATGATGATCAAAGGCTTCATCAAGGAAGTCAACAGCCGTCATCGCTCGCTTTTAACACCGAACCTGCGCTGCGTCATAGGCATACCTTCGGGCAGTACCGAGGTTGAGATACGTGCCGTGCGCGACTCCGCAGAGCATGCAGGCGGACGTGACGTATACCTGATTTACGAACCCATGGCCGCCGCACTCGGTATAGGACTGGACGTACAGGCTCCAAAGGGCAACATGGTGGTCGACATAGGAGGCGGTACTGCCGAAATAGCCGTGATTTCCCTCGGCGGCATAGTTGTGCAGAACAGCATTGACACTGCAGGTGACGTATTTACAAACGACATTCAGCAGTATCTGCGCCAGCAATACAGCATTCGCGTGGGTGAGATTACTTCCGAGAAAATCAAGATAGCCGTGGGCGCCGTTATACCTGACCTGGACGAAGAACCGGAGCCATACATTGTATCCGGCCCTCATATGGTAACTTCGCATCCTGTGCAGATTACCGTGAACCACAGCGAAATAGCTCTTTGCCTCGACAAATCCATCTCCAAAATCGAACAGGGCATAATGACTGTGCTTGAGCAGACTCCACCTGAGCTTTATTCAGATATCGTGGAGAACGGTATTTTCCTTTCCGGAGGCGGTTCACTGCTCAGGGGCATAGCCAAACGCTTCTCAGAAAAAATCGACATTCCTTTCCACGTGGCAGAGGATCCTTTGCGCGCAGTTGCACGAGGAACATGCATGGCGCTCAAAGGCGTTGACAAGTTCCCATTCCTGATGCGTTAGTCATGGCGAAAAAACCCTCAGGACTATTATTCATAAATGTGGCCGCCTTCATGATTTTGGAGGCGGCTTCGTTATATTGCCTGTACAAATCTTCAGATATTCACTCCAGCTGGCTGGGACATGCGGCTACTGAGGTCTCTACCATTCTGTGGAAACCCTTCGACCTGATAGGAAGTTATATAGGACTTAAAGAAGAGAACCTGATGCTGGCTGAGGAAAACCATCAGCTCTACGAGCAATTGCAAGCTCTCCAGAACAGGAAGGACAACGACATATGGCTTACCGGAGGTTATTGGTTCGAATTCCTCCCGGCAAGCATAGTGTCCCGTTCCCACAACTCTCAGCATAATTATGTTATCGTGAACAGAGGCTGGACTGACGGTGTGCAGGAAGGAGACGGAATAATCACATCAAAGGCTGTGGTGGGAATAGTCAACAGCTGCAGCGCCAATTACAGCATGGCCATCAGCTTCAACAATGCAAAGCTGTCAGTCAGTGCCAAGCTGGGACTTGAGGGCTTTGTGGGCAATCTGTCATGGACAGGAAAAGCTGACAATAAGGCCCTGCTGAGCGGAATACCCCTTCATGCACGTTTTGAAGTAGGAGATACGGTGTATACCAGCGGTCACTCGTCTGTGTTCCCTGCCAATATACCAATTGCCATAGTGGAAGGCAGCACAGTCAAAGGCGGCAGCTCGGCTGAAATTGATGTAGTTATGCTTCAGGACCCTGCCAGCCTGCATCATGTGATGATAGTAAAAAATAATGACAGAGAAGAAGTGGAGGAATTGATAAAATGAACAACTTAAGGTACATATCCTGTTTCGTGCTGATTTTTCTCCTGCAGCTGGCCCTCACAAAATACTGTCAGATAGGCTCTTACATCTACATTTGCCTTTTGCCTGCCCTGATTCTCAGCCTGCCTACCTCATATTCGGGATGGTATGACATGCTCATAGCTTTCATTTGTGCAATAATAGTGGACGGCTTTGCTGACGGCCAATGGGGAATGAATGCTGCTGCGCTTATTCCTGCGGCCGCCTTGCGTAAAAGCTTCATAAGCATTTTCATTGGCAGCGAACTTGTGGAAAGGGGTTACAGTTTCTCTTTCTATACGAACGGCATTGGCAAAGTTGGAGCTGCAATGCTTGCCACTATGCTTGTTTATATGTCCATATACGTATTCCTCGATTGCGCGGGAGTGCGCAGCTGGGGATTCATGGCGATGAGATTGCTGCTGAGCAGCTTGGTGAGCATGATTTTCAGCATGATAGCCATAAATATACTTTGTCCTCGACCAAAAAGGTAAATGAACTCATTATGATCCTTGGGAAAGATAAACGCCTGATTATAGGCCTGATATGTTTTGCCATGATAATAGTGGCGAAACTCTTTTCCATACAGGTGCTGGACGACAGCTACAAGGAAAGCGCCGACAACCAGGCCATGGTCTATCAGACCATATATCCTTCACGAGGCATAATTTATGACCGCAACGGCAAGATACTGGTAGGCAACAGGGTGGTATATGACATCATGGTGACACCCAGAGAAATGGCAAAGACTGAGTTCGATACCCTGGCCCTTGCCAAAGCCCTGAATCTGGAAGTGTCTTTCATAAAGGAAAAATTCGATTATTACAGAAAATACCGTTCACGCATAGGCTGGCAGTCCCAAGTTTTCCTCAAACACGTCTCTCCCGAGGATTATGCCAAGTTCGCCGAAATACAATTCAAGTTTCCGGGCTTCAGGGGTGTACAGCGTACGACCCGCGATTACCGCATAAACGCCGGAGGCAACTTGCTCGGCTACTGTTCTGAAGTGGATGACAATTATATGCAGAAACACCCGGGAGAGTACCGAAAGGGAGATTATGCGGGCCGCACCGGCATTGAAGCGGCCATGGAAAAAGAACTGAGGGGAGAGAAAGGTTATAACATATATCTGCGCGGTTCCAACAACCAGATCAAGGGACGCTATAAGGACGGGGAAATGGACAAGGAAGCCGTGCCGGGCAAGGATATAGTCACCTGCATAGACGCTGATCTGCAGAATTACGGCCAGCGCCTCATGAGCAACAAGGTGGGAGCCATAGTGGCCATTGAACCCTCGTCCGGTGAGATTCTGGCCCTTGTCAGCTCGCCCTGCATAGATGTAAATATGTTGGACAACTTCGGCAGCCACTACTCAGAGATTGTGGCCAACAAATACCGCCCCATGTTCAATCGCGCAGTGGCGGCTTCCTATCCTCCAGGCTCAGTATTCAAACTTGTCAATGGCCTCATAGGCCTGCAGGAAGGAGTGCTCACTCCCCAGACTCGTTATCCTTGCCACATGGGCTACACTTACGGCAAAAAGAAGCTGGGATGCCATGCCCATTTCTCTCCCATGAACATGGAAGAGAGCATAATGGCCTCTTGCAACGGATATTACTGCTATGTGTTCAAGAGCATACTTGACAACCCTAAATACGCGGATATAAGGGAAAGTTTTGATAAATGGGGAGAATATGTACACAGTTTCGGCTTCGGTCAGAAGCTGGGCAGCGATTTCCCTTCTGAGCTTGCCGGCAACATTCCTACTTCTGCATTTTACGACAAGCGCTACAGAAAGAGCTGGAATTCCAACACCGTACTTTCACTTTCCATAGGACAGGGAGAGATAGGCTGCACCCCTATGCATATTGCAAACCTTGCGGCCACAATTGCTAACCGCGGATGGTACAAGATTCCGCACATAATAAAGGCCAGTGAGGGCATTGAAATAGATCAGAAATATTACGAGAAGAATTATACCCTCGTGGACACCCTCAATTTCCATAAGGTCATTGGAGGTATGTACAGGGCAGTGAATGCGGGTCCGGGCAGCGGTGCAACGGCATGGGCAGGTGCTGTGGAAGGCTTGGATATATGCGGAAAGACAGGTACAGCCCAGAATCCGCGAGGAGACGACAATTCCGTATTCATATGTTTCGCCCCTAAGGATGACCCGAAGATTGCCATTGCCGTGTATATAGAGAACGGCGGTTTCGGAGCAAGCTGGGCCGTGCCTATGGCTTCTCTCATGGTGGAAAAATACCTTCGTGGGGAAGTGTCAAGGCCAGAGCTGGAAAAACGTATGATGAACGGCAACCTGATTCATAAAGTCAAACCTTACAAATGATGAGTCCTTTCCATTCTACATATTCTACAGAGAGGTCTTTGAGCAAAACTCTTGACTGGTGGCTGATAGCTGTCTCTTATACACATCTGACGCTGCCGACGA
>CAMFRR010000113.1 GCA_945982095.1 uncultured Bacteroidales bacterium | reverse complement strand
GACGGCTAACGAAGGAGAGCAGCCGTCCGCTCGGAGGCTAAATAACGCAAAAAGAGGATGGCTTCTAAGTATAAGACTTATCAGTCATCCTCATTTTCTGAGGTGCGTAGCGGAATCGAACCACTGTACATGGTTTTGCAGACCATTGCCTAGCCACTCGGCCAACGCACCGTTGTGTTGGATTGCAAATGTACGGGTATTTTCTTGAATTTCCAAAATTATTGTATACTTTTGTTGTAGAAATGAGTCGTGTACTTTTGATAAGTATCGCTAAATTGTAAGAATCATGGGAAGAGTGAGAATAGGACAAGGTTATGATGTCCATAAGATTGCCGAGGGTTTGCCAATGTGGCTTTGTGGTGTACAAGTGCCTTCGGATAGGGGATTTGTCGCACATTCCGATGGGGATGTAGCAATTCACGCCCTTTGTGATGCTATACTTGGGGCCTTGTCGCTCGGTGATATAGGCAAGCATTTTCCCGATACCTCGCCCGAATTCAAGGGCATTGATTCCAAGTTGCTGCTTGCCAGAGTTTTGGACTTAGCCCGGGAACAGGGATATCACGTTGGTAATCTGGATATTACTATTGCATTGCAAGCTCCTAAACTGAGGCCACACATAGATAGGATGCGTGCTTGTCTGTCAGAGATTGTGGGATGCCCACTGGATTGCGTCAGTGTTAAGGCTACTACCACAGAACGCCTTGGTTTTGTAGGACGCGGTGAGGGATGTGAGGTATGGGCCGTTGTTTTGATGGAGCAGTAAAAAATTGCATAAAATTTTTCAAAAAATTTTGGCGAAACAAAAATCTGTTGTATCTTTGCATTCCCGAAAGGGAAACATTGAGATATGGTGTAATGGTAGCACAAGAGATTCTGGTCCTCTTAGTCTAGGTTCGAGCCCTGGTATCTCAACAAAAACAGCGGCTAGTCCGCAATCATGGCGGGATAGCTCAGCTGGTTAGAGCGCATGATTCATAATCATGAGGTCCCCAGTTCAATCCTGGGTCCCGCTACAAGAAAGCACAGCAATTTGCTGTGCTTTTTTGTGTTACAGCTTGTTGTGCATATATGTATGTAGGCAGGGAAATGTGTGGAAATAGTTGTGGAAAATCGTGATAGCTTGGTTGGAATGTTAGATTTCTCGGCTTCGCTCGAAATGACAAGAGGCGCTTGGTCGAGATGATAAGGGGCTTGGTCGAGATGACAAGGGGGCTTGGTCGAGATGACAGAGGACTGCGCTCGAAATGACAAGAGGCTTGGTTGGGATGGCAGAAATGGTCTCCCACACCACTCCACGCAACCAGCCCTATCACAACGACTCTTTCTGCAGGGAGAGAATCTGATTGTCGGCAGTTATTTTGTCTATTACGGCCTTGACTATCTGGAAGGTGCGGCTGTTTTCGCGGTAATCTGTAGGGGTGATGAAATTGACCCTGTCCTCTCGCAGCAGCCTTTGTGCTATGGCCTTTTTGCCCGGTTTGTTGGGATTATAGACAGCAATGGCATGCCCTCCGAACATCTTCACGATTTTCATACAAGGCACGTCTGTGTCGCCATCCCCGAAATAGAGCATATTGCTCCAAGGGATACGTTTCTTGTTTTCATCCTGACTTTCATTGACAAGCTTGTTGTCGCGTATGCTCAGAATGCCCTTGTTGATTTTGAACAGGAACTGTGTTTTTGCCGTGTAGTCCACAGCCACACCAGGCCATTCTGCTTCTCCCTGGTCGTTGTACAAGAACGAACAGGCGAATATACGTTTGAACTCCTTGGCTATGGGTGTACCCTCAATCATCTCGGCAAGGCCTGAAGAGTTGATATAATGCTCCACTTTCACACCTTTGCTTCGGCCATACGCATTGACCAGGTCGAACCATTGAAGCACACCGGGGAATAACTCCACTTTCGATCCGAACCTGCGGAAGTCCCTGCGCCTGAGGGGTATACCCTTCTTGCGGGCCTCGTCGAACATGAGTTTCATATAGGCCAAGATATTGCTCGCATCCTGACCTATTGCTATTTCATCGCTTTTGCGCCAGAATGTTGGAGCGGTGGATTCAATAGCTTGTATGAATCCGAACTCCTGCATATTGCCCGGCGACAAAGTGCCGTCAAAGTCATATACCAGCGCCACTATGGGTTTCTTTCTGCTCATGATTTCTTGGCTTGGGTATTCTCCCTCCATATTGCGGCCGAGGCATCCGAAGGCATGCGCCAGTCACCGCGAGGGCTGAGAGAAATAGGCGATACCTTAGGGCCGTCAGGGGCACAGCTGCGCTTGAACTGGGAGCAGAAGAATCTGTTAATGAACTTTTCCATCCACTTGTCCACTTCTTCCTTGCTGTATTTGCCGGCAAAAGCCCTGACTGCCAGGAACTTGATTTTCTCTGGACTGAAGCCGTGGCGTATTGTGTAATAAATGAAGAAGTCGTGCAGCTCGTAAGGGCCTATATTGTCTTCTGTTTTTTGCTCGATTTCCTTGCCGCTGCCTTTCAGTTCAGGACTTACAGGAGTGTCCACAATGTCGTGCAGAATTGCAGCAATCTTGTCGCCCGAACTGCCTGTGTTTTTATAGACATGATCCGCAGCCCAACTCACCAGGGTACGTATTAAAGTCTTTGGCAGTGAGGCGTTTATGCTGTAATTGCTCATGTGGTCGCCGTTGTAGGTACACCATCCCAGGGCTATTTCAGACAGGTCACCTGTGCCCAGAACTATGCCGTTCACGCTGTTGGCTACGTCCATAAGTATCTGAGTACGTTCCCTTGCTTGAGAATTTTCATAGGTCAGGTCTTGGGTCACTCCGTCATGGCCTATGTCTTTGAAATGCTGTCTGCAAGCCTCTTTTATGCTAATTTCCCTGTTTGTGATGCCCAGCTCTTCCATCAGATCTGCTGCATTGTTGTGCGTGCGGTCTGAAGTTCCGAAGCCTGGCATAGTGATGCCTATTATGCCTTTCCTGTCCCATCCCATCTTGTCGTAAGCCCTTACGGCACAGAGCAATGCGAGGGTAGAGTCGAGTCCTCCGCTCACGCCTATCACCACTGTCTTGCAGCCAATTTTCAGCATGCGTGAGATAAGGCCTGTGGCTTGGATTTCAAGGGCGGTGTGACACTTGCTGTCCATCTCATCCTTGTTCGGAGTGAAGGGGTCTGGAGATATGGGACGGTAGAGATGGGCTTCGAAATCGGTCTCGGGGGCCATTGTGGCTGTGCTCTGGCGGAAAAAGCGTCTGTATGCGCGTACATCGTCACCGTCAGGTGTGACTCCGTAGAAGGTATTGGTCTTGTAGCGCAGGTGGTTGAGCTTGTGCACGTCAATGTCGCCTATGATGAGGGTGGGTTCCAGGGAGAATTCTTTGCCCTCAGCCAGTATCATACCATTCTCGCAAATCATTGAGCTGCCGGAAAATACGAGGTCAGTGGTGCTTTCGCCGAATCCCGCACTGGCGTAGATGTATCCCAACACCCTCTGGGCGCTCTGGGCCGTTATGAGCCTCTTGCGGAACTCCAGCTTGTTGATGACCTCGTTGCTTGCGCTGAGGTTGACTATGATTTGAGCCCCCTCTATTGCGAGGTAGGAAGATGGAGGGATAGGAGCCCACACGTCTTCGCAAATCTCTATTCCCACGGTGACCCCATCCACTTCGAAGAGCTGGTTGGGGGTGAAACAGCACAGCTGCCCGGCGTAACTGATGTTGAACATGTCTCCGTCAGGGGAGTGTTTGCTTATGAAGTCGCTCCCGGTGCTGAACCAGCGAACGTCCTGAAACTCATTGTAGTTGGGGAGGTAGGTCTTGGGAACTATGCCCAGGATTTTACCTCCGTTAGCGGCGATTGCACAATTGTACAGCCTGCCGTTGTTCTGGACAGGAGCACCTATGAATATGGTGATAGGATAAGCGGCGGCGAACTGCACAATTTCCCGCACTGCTTCCTCTGCCTGCTGGAGCAGTAGCTGCTGACAAAACAAATCACCACAGGTGTAGCCCGTGGTGCAAAGTTCCGGAAATGCCAGCAGTGATACTTCCTCCTTGGCTGCTTTTTCAATAAGTTGGCATATACGCCTCGTGTTAGTGTGCGTGTCAGCAACGCTCACGACAGGAACTGCTGCGGCGCTGCGGATGTATCCGAATTTATTCAAGGCTCAGAATTTATAGTTCTTCAAAATTTACGTCACTGTAGCCCTTGGAATCATGACGCGACTCCTGCACGTCACAATGGGCTTTGATGTAGTCGATCACCTCCTGCAAGCCTTCTGTGAACTTCTCAAAATCCTCCTTGTAGAGGAATATTTTGTGCTTGTCGAAAGTGAAGCGGCCATCCGATTCCATCCTCTTCTTGCTTTCTGTAATCGTCAGATAGTAGTCGTTGCCTTTAGTGGCCTTGACATCCATGAAATAAGTCCTTTTGCCGGCACGTACAGGCTTGGAATACACATCTTCCGAAGCGCGCTCTCTATGGGACATAGGCCCAAAATCCTCGT
>CAMFRR010000112.1 GCA_945982095.1 uncultured Bacteroidales bacterium | reverse complement strand
AAGTATGCTGCCGCCCTTGCTGCCGTGAAGGTTGTAGAAGGCGTGGTTGGACAGGTTCACTGGAGTGGCCTTGTCACAAGTAGCCTCATACTTGATATCCAGCTCATTATCCTCTGTAAGCGTATAGGTGAGGAGTATGTCCAGATTGCCCGGGAAGCCATCCATTCCGTCAGGTACCCTGCATTTGAGAGTCACTGAAGAAGGAGTGCGCGACACGAGTTTCCACATCAGCATATCCACACCTTTTAGGCCGCCATGCAGAGTCTGGCCGTTATTGTTCTTGGGGAGTTTGTACTCTTTGCCGTCCAGCGTGAAGCTGCCTCCGCCTATGCGGTTGGCGACGCGGCCCACAGTTGCTCCGAGGAAACGTTCTCCTGTGTTATGATAAAAGCGTTCAATATCGTCATAACCCACGACCACGTCATCAAGATTTCCTTCCTTGTCAGGAGCATAGAGCGAGATTACCCTTGCTCCGAAAGTTGTGAGCTGCATGGTGAGGTCGCCTGCCTGTATCTTGTACAGGTTGGCATGGCCGCCTCCTATCTCAGGATCCTTGCGGTGGAAGTTATAAGGGCTTACCAAAGCAATCTGAGGCTTAAGTGGAGCCTCTATTACCGAGAGATTGGCCTTTCTTACCCTGGCCGCATCCATCTTGAGGCATTCCCTGTCGTATGTATAGAAACCGTTAACCTCAATTTCAACATCTGTAGTCTGAGTGTAGATGGCAGCAGCGCACCTGTCCAGCTGTTTGATGTCAATCAAGTCGTTGATATAGGTTTCATACATGTAAGTCACGTCATCGGTGCTCTCGAACTGTATATAGCCCCAGTTGCGTCCTTCTTCCCAGAGATGGCCTTCCATAGGATAGCCTATTCCGCCGTACTCGCCAAGTACATTAATCATTTCAGGGTCAATGATGCGCATGCGCGGTGAAGGGTAGGTGTGGGTGTCAAGTATGTCACCTGCGCCTTTTATCCAGTTGCCTCCTGAAGCCGCATTCACAAGACGTGTAGGATCCTGTGCCTTTGTATAGTCGGCCACAGCCTTTGTATCAAACTGGCCCCAAGCCTCATTGAAAGGAACCCACATCACTATGGACTGGAATTTCTTGAGATGAGTCATTACTTCAGTCCACTCCTTGTAATAATTGGCTTTGATGTCGTGGGCAATTGTCTTGTTGCCTATTGTATAAGATTTGGCTGCCAGTCTTTCCTCGTCCTGCAGCACCCAATGGTCAGTGCCGGCGCCATAGCAATCTTCGCCCTGGCCCCACTGCTCGCGTTTGTTATAGTAGCCTATGCTCGGCATATCCTGCCACACCATGATGCCTTCACGGTCACAATCGTAATAATAACGGGAAGGCTCCACCTTGATGTGCTTGCGCAGCATATTGAATCCCAATTCCTTAGTCTTGACTATATCGAAGGCCATGGCCTCTGCCGTAGGTGCAGTGTACAATCCGTCAGGCCACCATCCCTGATCTAGAGGGCCGAACTGGAACAGTATTTCATCGTTAAGGGTCAGGCGTTTGGTGCCATATTCGTCGGTCTTGGAGGCAACTTCGCGGAAAGCGGTATAAGCCTGGACCTTGTCTATGGTCTTGCCTTCACGCACCAGGGAAATCTCCAGGCCGTAGAGATAAGGCTGGTCAGGAGTCCAGAGTTTGATGTCCTTGAGAGACACGCTGAGGCTCTGGCCTGCAGGGGCAGTCGCCTTGGCCTTGCCGAAAAGGCGCCATCCCGGATCTGAGGTGTCATATCCTGTCTTAGGACGCAGCACAGTCAGTCTGACCTGGTCGCCAGGCTGGGCACCACAACAGTCCACATCAACTGTGAGAGATCCGTTGTGTATATCGGTCACCACGTTGTAGTCTTTGATATAGCCCTGTTCAGGGACGGCCTCAAGCCAAACGCTCTGCCAAATTCCTGTTACTGGGGTGTACCATATACCCTCAGGCTTGGAAACCTGCTTGCCCCTTGGGATAGAATAAGATGGATCATCGCTTGGGTCCCACACTTTTACGCATATCTCGGCCGAACCGTCAGAGAGGGCCTGGCTCAGATTATATGAAAACGGCACATATCCACCGCTGTGGCTGCCCAGAAGCTCACCGTCAGCATACACCTCACAGTACCAGTCCACAGCATCGAAATGCAGAAGTATATCCTTGCCTTCCCAACCCTCAGGCTTGGTGACAGTGGTTTTGTACCACAACACATTGTCAATGCCCACACGACGGCCCACACCTGAGAGTGAGGATTCCACGCAGAAAGGCACAAGTATCTGACCCTCGGCCTGAGGCATGTCTACAAAATCCTTAGGACTTATGGCATAATCCCACAGTCCGTTGAGATTGACCCAGGCAGAAGGGGTGCTGCATATGCCGCATTTCTCAAGCAGGCCCTTGAAGCCTCCGGTCTCTGCTTCCTGGCGTATCATCTGCGGACGCGGATACTCAGGATGTACATTCTCGGGGCTTACCTCAGCCGCCCATCTTGTCTTGATCTTGTCACCTGCAGGCTCCCAGGACTCATTTGCATTACAGCCCAGGAATCCCACGAAAAGTGCGGTCAGAATAGTTACTGTCTGTTTCATTTCGTTTTAAATTTACCAACGAAACAAAAGTAACTCATTTTCAGATATTATCCAAAACAGACTTGTATTTCTCCATCAAAATCGTCAAAGAATCCCTGAATTCAGTCCTTATGGGCTCTACAGCAGGTGCTTCCATCTTAAGAGGGTCTATAGGTACCCCATCCTTCCAAATACGAAAATCCAGATGAGGCCCGGTACTGGTTCCGGTTGAACCAACATAGCCTATCAGCTGGCCTTGTGTCACGCGAGTACCGGCCTTGATACCCTTGGCAAAACCCGACAGATGCATATACGAACTTTCATATCCGTTCATATGTCTTATCTTGATACGGTTTCCTCCGCCTGAGCCGTCCCAGCCACAGAGGGTAATGCTGCCGTCGCCTATGGCGTGTACAGGTGTTCCTTTAGGAGCAGCATAATCCACGGCAGTATGGGCCCTGACCTTGCCTGTCACAGGATGCTTGCGGCGGTAGGTGAATCCGCTGCTTATGCGGTTGAATTTCAAAGGGGCCTTGAGGAAGGCTTTGCGCAGGCTCTCGCCCGTCTCGCTCCAGTATTTGGAAGAGCTGCCGTCCTTCTGGTCCAGACGTATAGCCACCCTGCTGTACGAAGGCCCGCTGTCATAAATGGCAAAGGAAACGCTGTCTATTGCCACTACCTTGCCTTCACAGACACTCTGATGGTACACAGCCCTGAAACGGTCGCCCTTCTGCAAAGCGAAGAAATTGACTGTCCAGGCATATATATCCGCCAGTTCCACGATGAGCAGAGGTGATATTCCGGCTGCAATCATATCATTCCATAGCGAAGAATTTATGGTCACATCGGCAACTCTCATCTGATGCTCCACAGGCTTTTCACATATGCGCACATACAGGGAATCCCCACAGCCGAATACGGTGGAACTCACAGCCGAGTTCTCGTAAACGAAATATTCCAGCCTGCGATTAAGGGAATCAACACTGTAATATGCGCATACGGGATTGCCTGCCTTCATCTTGCGGGGGTCGAACTGTCCGCGGCCCTTCTGGAGCAGGGAATCAGCGAGGGCGGGATTGAGCCCATAACGTTTCATAAGCGCCGGGAAGGTGTCTCCGCTGCGAACCTTCCCGCTGTCAGCCACATACAAAGAGGTGTCGAAGCCCAGGGGATGATGGACAGCAGTAGAAGATTCGGGACTTTGGCTATCCCCTTCTGAAGTTTCAGAGGCACAAGCGGCAACGAACAAGCTCAAAGCCAAAAGCAATATTATGTCTGGTATATATCTTTTCATGAGATTTGAAGTCAGGGCCGCAAGATACGAAAAAATGTTTAACTTTGCCAATGGCGCTTCGGAGCAATCGCATTTGAAAACAACGGCGTTCAAGAGACTGAGAGGGGCTTGGGCCGGCTGTTCCGAGCTTGATATATTAATGGGAATATGAGCAGAAAACCATACTATGAGGGCGTGGCATTTTCGCCTGAAGACTTACTTGTAATGCTGGAAAGACAGGGCTTGCAGATTAATGACAGGGATAGGGCTCTGCGTGTGCTGTACAACGTGAGCTATTCTAGGCTCAAGAATTATCTCATCCCTCTTATGAGTGAGCGCAAAAGCCACAAATTCCGTCCAGGCGCCAGCTTCGAGGATGCATATGCCCTGTATGGATTCGACCGCCGCCTGCGTGAGCTTATATTCCACGAAATGGAAAAGATAGAGATTTCCATAAGAACGAGGGTGGCCTACGCCTCCAACTGCAGCGAAAAAGGCTACTGGTTCCTCAACCCCGCTCATTTCAAATCCAACTCGGAACACGAGAAGATATTGCGCCACATCAAGATGGAGCTGCAACGCAGCGATAACGAGGGAATAAAACACTTCTTCAGCAAATATTCAAACGAATATCCTCCTTCCTG
>CAMFRR010000111.1 GCA_945982095.1 uncultured Bacteroidales bacterium | reverse complement strand
CAGCACACCGCAAGACCAGACAGACAGATTTCTCGACTTCGCTCGAAATGACAGGAGGAGTTGCTCGAAATGACAGTGGGTATGGATTAGCAGCACTTATGTGCGCCGTCGCTGATAACTACAGGATAAATCTGCGGCTCGTGGCCATACTTCTCATTGAAGCCAGCCTTAGCTTTCTCAATGAATGAATCATACAGCTCATCTTTAACGAGATTGATGGTACAGCCACCAAAACCGCCACCCATAATGCGGCAACCAGTAACACCACACTCCTTGGCCAGCTCAGCCAGGTAGTCAAGTTCCTCACAACTAACCTCATAAAGCTTGCTCATGCCCCAGTGTGTCTCATACATCTTGGCACCAACAGTCTCATAATCACCTTTCTGCAAAGCCTCGCAAACCTCAAGTACACGACTTGTCTCGCCAATTACATACTCAGCACGCATATAATCCTCTTCAGAAACCTTATCTTTCACAGACTCAAGCTGCTCCATAGTAGCCTCACGCAAGAACTCCACGCCAATTGCTGCAGCCACCCTCTCGCAAGAATTGCGGCGGTCATTATAAGGAGAGCCGGAAAGCTGGTGTTTAACGCGGCTGTCCACAAGCACCAATTTGTAGCCCTTAGGGTCGAATGGGAAATACTCAAACTCCATTGATCGGCAATCCAGACGCATGAGATGACCCTTCTTGCCCATTACAGAAGCAAACTGGTCCATGATACCGCATTTCACGCCGCAGTAGTTATGCTCAGTGCTCTGACCTATGCGGGCAAGTTCGAATTTGTCTATGCCGTTCTCCCACATATCGTTGATTGCAAATGCGAATGTGCTCTCAAGGGCTGCAGAAGATGAAAGGCCTGCTCCGAGAGGTACATTGCCTGCGAATACGGCATCAAAGCCCTCTACCTTGCCGCCACGCTTGATGGTCTCGCGGCAAACACCGAAAATGTAGCGTGCCCAGCTCTGTGAAGGGGCATCCTCCTCATTGAGACCGAATTCAACATAATCGTTGATATCGATGGAAAATACGCGAACCTTGTCAGTACCATTCTTGCGTATCTCCGCCATGATGCATTTGTCAATGGCTCCTGGGAATACGAAACTGCCGTTGTAGTCAGTGTGCTCACCTATGAGGTTAATGCGGCCGGATGAAGCATAGAAGGAACCTTCGCCGCCGAAGTGCTTCTCAAACTGCTCGTGAATCTGTGATTTCATGGTGTGTATATGGTTTAAAAAAAATCTGTCCTTATACTATGAGTAGAGGAAACGTTTGATACTCATCTTAGGAGTCTTTTCGAACGGCTTGTCCACAAGCTCGATGGCATTGATCTGGCTGTAGCTTGGAAGCAGAGTGTTGATATGCTTGCGCATAGAAGCGACATAAGTGTCAATTTGAGCCTGGTCCATTCCGGCTTTCTTCATGGCATCCGCATCCATATAAACCAGACCTATGAGTTTGGAGTTCCTGTCCACAACCACGCTTTCAACAACATAGTCCTGACTGTTGATGACAGCCTCCAATTCCTCAGGGAATATGTTCTGGCCATTTGATGAAAGAATCATGTTCTTGCTGCGGCCCTTGATGAAGATGTTGCCGTCCTTGTCCATAACGCCAAGGTCACCGGTGTGGAGGAAACCGTCCTCAGTGAAAAGAGTAGCGGTGGCAGCCTCATTCTTGAAATAGCCGGCGCATATGTTGCGGCCCTTGGCCTGGATTTCGCCAGGAACATGCTCAGGATCAGCCGAATCAATGCGGACCTCCACGCAATCGAGATATTTGCCGCAAGAGCCCTGTGCATACTCATTGTATGGACGGTAAGCTATGAGCGGAGCGGCCTCTGTCATTCCGTAACCCACTGTGTATGGCAGCTTTATAGCCTTGAATACTTTCTCGACATCAGGGTTGAGGGCAGCGCCGCCCATGATAAACTGCTGTACCTTGCCGCCGAAAGCCTCAAGAAGTTTCTTTCTCACTACCCCATAAAGGAGATTTTTGACGCCAGGAATGGAGGTAAGCACCTTCATCACAGGTTTGTCAAGAGTAGGCTTGATGGAAGATTTGTACACCTTCTCCATTACGAGAGGTACGGTGATGATGAGGTATGGCTGCACCTGGCCCACGGCTTTGAGCAGAGTGGAGGCAGCGGGAGCCTTACCCAGGTATGTAACATGTACACCGTTGCTGATAGGATATATGAACTCGAATACAAGGCCATAGATATGACCCATAGGGAGCATTGAGACTATCTTGTCGTTGTTACTGCAAGGAATATGGCGGGTAGCGAAATCCACAGATGAGCTGATGTTCTCGTAGCGCAGCATCACGCCTTTAGGAGCGCTGGTCGTGCCTGAGGTGTAGTTGATGAGGGCGAGGTCAGTCCAGTTGTCGTGAGGATAGCTCACGTCCTCGGCTTTGAAACCATTTGGATATTTTGCAGCGAAGTCGGACTCAATCTGGCCGAAAGCTGAGGCCACCTCGTCCGTCTTTGCGTATCCAAGAGTGAAATCATCTATGAGAACGGCCGCGATAACCTGAGGCATCTGGCTCATATCCAGCTTCTTGAATGTGTCCTTATCCACGAAGAGCATCTTGCTCTCAGAGTGGTTCACGAGCGACATGCCGTCTTGAGGACGGAACTCGGAAAGAAGAGGAACAACCACTGTCTCATATGTTGTGATTGAAAGGAAAGAAATGGCCCACTGGGCTGAGTTGGCAGCGTAAAGAGTAATCTTGTCGCCCTTTTCAAGGCCGCAGGACTTGAAGAAAATGTGAAGTTTTTCTGCTTGTGCGGCAAATTGTCCGAAAGTCCAGTCTTTGCCGCGGAAGTTGCTCAGGGCAATATTGTCCCAATCCCTCCTGATTGTCTTTTCAAATGTGTGAAGAAAATGTTCCATAATTCAGGATCAAAAAATGTTCAAAAAAAATTCAAGTATATCGTAACAAATATAGGAATTAAAAGCTTATGAATCAAGTATCCTTATCCCTTGAAGCATATTAAGGGCTATAATTCGCGCCACTCTATATCCTTATCCTTCCCCCACCATGTCATCTGACGCTTTGCATAATGGCGTGAATTGCGCTGAATCAGCTCCTTGGCCTTATCCATATCGTAGAGGCCGTCGAAAGCGTCGAAAAGCTCCTTATATCCTACGGTCTGAAGGGCAGCGAGCTTCCTGTGTTTATACAGGCTTCTGGCTTCTTCCACCAGGCCCTGGGCAAACATAAGATCCACGCGGCGGTTGATACGCTCATAAAGCACATCCCGCGGACGAATGAATCCAATCTTGTGGATTTCGAAGTTGCGCTGTTTCTTTGGGGAGGTCTTGAATGACGAGAAGGGCTTTCCTGTCATCAGGCAGACTTCCAGAGCCCTTATCACCCTCTGTCCATTGGCCATATCTATGCTGAGGCAGGACTCGGGGTCTATGCTGCGAAGCTGGGAGCTCAGCGATTCTATCCCCTCTTCCTTCCAGCGACGGGTGAGTTCCTCCCTCAACGCCATATCGGCCTGGGGAAGGTCATCCAGGCCCTTGCACACGGCATCAATATAGAATCCGCTGCCACCGGCCATGATTAAGGTATCGTGGCCCTGCTCAAAAAGCTTATGTATGAGTTCAAGAGCTTCTATTTCGTAACGTCCGGCGGTGTAGAGTCCGTCGTGTATGCTCCTGTCCTGGATAAAGTAGTGCCTAACACGTGCCAGCTGCTCTTCTGTGGGAACAGCTGTTCCTATGCTCATTTCTTTATAGAGCTGACGTGAGTCGCAGGAAATGACAGGCGAAGAATATTTCTCCGCAAATTCGAGGCTGAGCTCGGTCTTGCCTACGGCAGTCGGGCCCAAGAGTATGATGAGTCTGGGTTTAGGGCTCATTCGTACAGTTCTTCTGCAGCGTCATTGTCGTAGAAGTCGCTGCCCTGGTCCTCATCTTCATCTTCATCATCATCGTCATCATCTTCCACGCCTTCGGCCTGCATGCGTTTTGCCTTTTCTGCAGCCTCAGCCTGGAGTATGTAAAGCGGATCGCTGTAGGCATCGGGATTAGGGCCGGATGCGCTTATGAGCGTGGGACTGTCGTATTCGCTTTCAGACTCTCCCTCATAGCTGATGTTGACGCTTTTCTTGTTGATGGTATCATAGAAATATACAAATGAACAGGCGCCCAGCTCCAGCACCTGATCAATGGTCACGTCATCTATGCTGCCGTCACCCACATCAAATGTGGCAAACCTGCCCAACAGACGTCCATCTATGCTGAAGGCCTTGAACAAAACCACCTGATCATATGGAAACTCCATGTCGTTGAGCATCTGCTTATGAAACTCATACAGGCTGTTTTTTCCGTTCACTGCATATACCCGGCTGAATTTCGGAAAGCCGGGAAGGCTTATGTTGAAACTGTGTGTCATCTTCGTGCTAATACCATGCTGTTTTTTAAATCAAAGATACTGAAAAATATTTTCTGCTTTGCAATTTTTCTTGAAAATCTATAATTTTGCCCTATGCAGAC
>CAMFRR010000110.1 GCA_945982095.1 uncultured Bacteroidales bacterium | reverse complement strand
GATAGGAGTCCGTCTCGTGGGCTCGGAGATGTGTATAAGAGACAGCCCTATAAGTGAAAAAGGAATCAAGAATACAGTGAAAATGGAATTATAGGGAAGGCTACAAAAAGGGGAAGTTCACACATGTACATGCAGGAGTTCTCTGGGAACAATCCTGTAGGTAGAAAATGTTAAACGACAGTCCCTGTATAGGGAGAAAACAGATATGAATAACGAAAGACTTTCGCAAATAGTTGATTTCTGCAAACTCATAGATAAGGAGAAATTCATTCAGCGCCGCACCTATCTTTCTGATGGAGAGCGTCTTGAGAATGATGCGGAGCATGCTTGGCATATGGCGCTGATGGCCCTGCTTCTTTCGGAGTATTCCAATGCCGAAGTGGATGTTCTGAAGGTGGTGAGCATTCTTCTCGTCCACGACCTGGTGGAGATTTACGCCGGGGATACCTTTGCCTATGATGAGGAAGGGAAGAAAACCCAGAGGCAGAGGGAACTCGCGGCGGCTGAGCGGCTTTTTTCCAAACTGCCTGAAGACCTCGCCCATAAGATGCGTATGCTTTGGGATGAATTTGAGGAATGGGAGAGCCCTGAATCCAAATTTGCCCACAGCCTCGACAATTTCCAGCCCCTGATGCTCCAGCATGCGAGCAAAGGGCGGGCTTGGAGAGAAGGTGGACGCAAACTTTCAGAAGTGATGGAGCGTAATTCTCGCTCGGCAGAAGGCTCTGCTCAGTTGTGGGAATTTGCCCGAGAGAATTTCATACAGCCTGAGATTGATGCCGGCAATCTTATGGATGACCTTGATACGCCAAAAGAATAATTCATGCGGATTTTTTTTGCATTGCTGCCGTAACTTGCTATATTTGCCAGCCGAATCTTCAGGGTCGGGTGAAAGTCCCAACCGGCGGTATAGTCCGCTACCCGTCTTGCTTATTGCACGCAGACGGCTGAGCCGTTGAAACTACGGCACCGACGGTAAGACAGCTTTGCCGATGTTTTTCTGCAAGCTGTGACAGTCCGGATGGAAGAAGATGAGCCCCTTTTCTGCTATGCGGGAATAGGGCACATACCCTGTCAGATTTGTAGTTTATTGTTTCACTAAAACTCACAAACTGACTATGTTGAAATCATTCTCACTCTTTGCAGCGGCATTGTTCCTGCCTGCGTATGCGGGCTCAGGGGCTGACACGGCCGCTGTTTTCCAAGCCGACACGGCTGCACTCAATTTAGATGCTTCAAGCATTAGCGCAAACATTGCCCACTCCTCAATTTCTTCCCTGCGTCTGACCGACATCGACAAGGAAAAACTAAGGGAAAACTCTCCGGGAAGAACCTTTCCCGAAATCATACGCAATGTGCCCGGTGTCTATTCCACTTCCGAGACAGGCAGTTTCGGTGATGCGAAAATCAATATACGAGGCTTCAAACAGGAAAATATCTCAGTCTTGCTCAACGGCATTCCCATTTCCGGTCTTACTTCAGGAAGCATGTATTGGAACAATTGGATGGGCCTTGCCGATGCCACATCCTCTATCCAGGTCCAGAAAGGCATAGGAAATTCGATGTTGTCCGACAATTCCGTGGGCGGTACAATTAATATTTTGACAGCCAGGCCTGCAGAGAAGTTTCATTCAGAAGCGGGCTGGTATTGCACCGGGGCCGGCACACACAATGCTTTCATCAACATCTCCACAGGCCAGCTCCCTCACGGTTGGAATCTCTCCATCATGGGTTCTTACAATTGGGGCAAAACTTTCGTGGACTGCAGCAATATAAGCTCCGGTTCTTATCTCCTGTCTCTTGACAAAAGCTTCGGCTACGGGCATAGTCTGAATTTCACGGCCTTGGGCTCTCCTGAGACCCATAATCAACGTTCGTCAAGGCTCACTTATGCCGAGATGGAAAAATACGGCGTTTCCTATAACAAGAGCTGGGGATGGCAGACCGGGGAGGATGGTAGCCGTTTCCAAAGAACTACGGCAAGGAACAATTATTTCAAACCCTATTTCACTTTGACCCACAGCTATGATTCCGCTGAGGGCGGAAATGGAGCAAGGGGCTTGAAGATTTTCAACACATTATACCTCGCCCTTGCGAATGGAGGCGGCTATTATTCAGAGAGCAGAGGGCGCCGCATTTCATCTTTCGTGATTCCTGAAGGTTCTGAGGGTGAGGGTCAGATAGATTGGGATGGGGTTATAGCTTATAATGAGTCGGCAATACCTGACGGAAATGGAAGACGTGCTGAGAACATTATGACCGATTATCTTGCCGGACACGTACAGGCCGGCCTCAAATCCAATATTGTCAAGGATTTCGGTGATAGGGCTGATATTGATGCCTGTGTACATTGGCAGATTTATGATACCTGGGAGAAGGAACGCATTACCAATCTGCTCGGGGCTGATTATTGGTTCGAAGACTATGAAAACAAATCTCTTGCAGGCTTGGGCGGGAGGAATCCTGTCAAACATTGCGGAGATTTCGTGCGCACGCACAACGGAAGGCGGCAGAATTATTTCACAGCCTACGCTCTGGCTCATTATAAGGCGGGCAACAAGAAACAGCTGATTTTCACCCTCGGGGCCTCTGTCAGCGCCACCACCATGCGCCGCTGGGACCTTTATAATTATTCCGAGGCTGAAAAATGGAGCCAAAGGGCTTCGAGGGCGGGGGCCAGTGTCAAAGCTGGCGTGCTCTACCGTGCCGGGCGCTATTCAAAGCTTTATGCAAATGCCGCATTCTATTCCAGGGTTCCATATGCCTCTGTGTTCTTCTCCAACGGCAACAACGAGATCTCCAGGGATATATCCAATGAGAAAAATACACTTGCTGAACTGGGCTATCGTCTGACGACTGAGTATTTCGGTGGGGAGTTCACCTCTTATGCGGCTCTGTGGAAGAACAAGACATTGCTCTCATCGGCCTACAGCACGGTGGAAGAAGACCCTGTGAAGTATATGGTCAAGGGCCTCGATGCCTTCCATTATGGCTTTGAAGCGGATTTGTGGTGCGCATATGAAAAAATAATACGCTTCGATGCCTATGCGTCTCTGGGCGATTGGCGCTGGAAGAACGATGTTACGGCAACCATCTATGACCCTTCGAGCTTGAAGCCTTTGGGAAATGTGAATGTATATGCTGACGGGCTTCATGTAGGTGACGCTCCCCAGACTCAGATAGGGGCCTCGTTGCGTGTACGTCTCGTACCGGGTCTGGAGCTTTATGCCAACTGGTCATGGAACGATCGTTTTTGGGCCGACTTCGACCCCGTGTCACGCACGGATCCCGATGACCGCCAGGATGCATACAGAATACCCTCCTACCACTTGATGAACGCCGGGGTCAAATGGAGCGGAAATATATATAAGATGGGTGTGGTCTTGTTCCTCAACGTCAACAATATCCTGAATTCCACCTATATAGAGCGCAGCAGAGATGGATACGGGCACGACCGCGACAGCTTTTCCGGCTATTGGGCAGAAAAACGCAATTTCAATTTCGGCATACGTCTCAGTCTCTGAAACAGCATTTTTTCACTATCTTTGCATTTTTTGAGATGTGGTTATGATGGTGAATGATGAAATGGAAAGAAAATACTCCTATGGCAAGATTTGGAAGATAGCTTATCCTATTCTTATCAGTCTTGTCATGGAGCAGTTGATAGGAATGACTGATACTGCATTCCTGGGTAGGGTAGGAGAGATTGAGATTGGTGCTTCTGCCCTTGCCGGTGTGTATTATATGGTCATTTTCATGATTGGCCTGGGCTTCAGCATAGGTGTACAGATAATAATAGGCAGACGCAATGGCGAAGGGGGGTTCAAACAGGCAGGGGAGCTATTTTGGCATGGCTTATACTTCCTTCTGGCTCTTTCCCTTGTCATAACCGCTGCTTCAGAGTGGTTGTCCCCGAAAATTTTGGGCCTGATAATCAGCTCTGACAGTATTTTCACTGCATCACTCAGCTATGTGCGCTGGAGAATCATGGGCCTCATATTCGGTTTCTCGACCGCCATGTTCAGGGCCTTTTATATAGGTACCACACAAACCAGAGCCTTGGGCATCAATTCAGTTGTAATGCTTATATCCAATGTCTTGTTCAACTGGATTCTTATTTTCGGCAAATTCGGTATTCCTGCTTTGGGAATAGCAGGAGCTGCAATAGGCTCAACATTGGCCGAACTCGTTTCACTGCTGTTTTTCATCATTTATACTTCAAAATCTTGTGATACAGAGAAATATGCTTTGAACAAAGCTGCAAGCTTATCGTGGGATACGATGAAGTCGATATTCTCCGTTTCAGGCTGGACCATGATACAGAACTTTCTTTCAATCTCCACCTGGTTCATCTTTTTCCTCTTCATCGAACATACGGGCGAGAGGCCACTTGCAGTCTCCAACATCATAAGGAGCATTTCAGGGCTTATATGGATGGTGCTTATGGCCTTCGCATCGACTTGCAGCACTCTTGTGAGCAACTGTCTCTTATACACATCTGACGCTGCCGACGACTCCTTACGTG
>CAMFRR010000109.1 GCA_945982095.1 uncultured Bacteroidales bacterium | reverse complement strand
TGTATAAGAGACAGGACAAGGCCCCTAAGGCTCTTATTACCCCTATGGCCCCTAAGACCCATTCGGAACTTTGGCTAAGCACGGCCTATGGAAACGCCAGTCCGTATGAGATGAAGCTGAACCTGAATTTTGGAGGTCCCAAGTTAAGTTTCAGCCCCTTTGCCTCCATTGGGGGAATTGTTCCATACAATAGCGCCCGCTCCGTTGATGAGGATTTTACCTATACCGGCACTGCGCCCCTGTCATATACCTCGGGTTCAGGCTATGTTTCCCATAAAGAGTCATATGCAAGAGGTTTGAATGCAGCATATGGCTTCGCCTTGGGCTATATGCCGGGTAAAAGGCATAAGCTGAGTCTCAATTTCAAGGCAGCCAACTTATATCGCAGTGAATGCGGTGCTGTTGAAGAGAGCCTGACGGCAGCTGACGCCAAATATGTGGAGCTCGGCTGGAATATGGATGCGCCTCTGATGCGCAGGGACAAGATTGAACTTGGGGCGGGATGGCGTTTTGCAATTTCTGAGGACAGCAAGCTGAGGATGGACTATTCCATGGCATGGGATTCGGGTAAAGAAGAAAGGCAGCTCAATGCTGTAAAGAATATAGGCTTTGATGATTTTTCTTATAATCTGCTGAAAACAAGTGACTTGCAGCATCATCATCTGCTCAGGCTGGCTTATGCCAGGACTTTCGCAGACAAGCTTACATTTGATTTAAGCGGCAGATATGAACATAATTCCATTGCCAGCCATGACAGGCAGTGGCTGGATTCCTATTCTGTTTTGGATGAGCATTTTTCTCATATTTACAACACTGCCGCCTTACATGCCTCACTCTCCTATATGCCTATTGACCGCTTGAGGCTCTATGCTGAATTCTGTTATGCCTATACCAATATGCAAGGCCGTCATCTGCACGATTTCCTTCCTGTGCTGACCGCCGAGTGGAGGCTTGACAAAGACAGATATCTCAAATTGAACGCAAGGCGCTCGCTGATAAGGCCCGGACTCTCTTATCTGAATCCCGGAAAGGTGCGTGAGGCCTTTTCCATCCGTTACGGCAACAGCGAACTGGTGGGAGTGCATGTGAACAGCGTGGCCCTGGATTTCGGCTGGCGCATAGGTATTGTGTCCTGGAAAATAAGCAGCGGCTACAGTTATGCCAATGACGGATTCAGCGGAATATGGATAGAAAAAGACAATATTTGCTCCTATACCTGGGGCAATGAAGGCGTAAGGCATGCGTGGAACATAAGTCCAGCCCTTTCTCTGGCGGCAAGCCCAAGCACAGACATTAATCTTTCGGCCGTCATTTCGTGGGACAAGCGCATTGCGGAACAGGTGGGAATGTCCAATCCACATTGGGGTTATTCCGCCCACTTTGACCTCATGCAGCGTCTGCCTGCCGCCTTCGCCCTCAAGGCCTTTGCAGATTATAGCTATGGAGCGACCCTGAACCTTTATTCACATGCGGGAACAGCCTACAGGCTTGGAATGGGGATAGAGCGCCGCTTCGGTTCACATCTGCTCGCGTGCGTAGAATATTCCTATGACAAATATGCTGATGTGGTCATAACCCAGGGCGCATATTCCGGCCGCAGCATTGCTGCTCCCACATTACATCATACCTGCAGTTTAAGCTTGAAATACGAATTCTGACATATATGACGACTCGAAAACCGCTAACAGACACTCAGGGCAGGCTGCTCTTTGTGGATTATCTCAGGGCAATTGCCTGCTTTCTTGTCATGCTTGTCCACGCAAGCGAAAATTTCTATGCCGCCGACGCCTCAGGCCTGGCCGGAAACATGTCTTATCTTGCCAATGAAAGCAACCGCTTCTGGGTGGCTTTCTATGACGGATTCTGCGGCAGAACCTGTGTTCCTCTTTTTATGATAGTGTCGGCTTTCCTGCTGGTTCCTATGAAAAGCGGAGTGAGCATGACTGCGTTCTATAAGAGGCGATTCACACGCATATTGCCTCCAATGGTCATATTCATGCTTCTATACACCTTCCTTCCACTACTTTGGGGAGCTATGAGCCTCGAACAGTCCCTTGCGGATCTGAAGATGCTGCCTTTCAATTTCCCTTCAATGGCCGGACATCTGTGGTTCATGTATCCGCTCATAAGCCTTTACCTCATCATTCCTATAGTTTCCCCTTGGCTCGAAAAGGCTTCGGCCAAAGATGAAAGGGTTTTCCTTTACCTTTTCGGCTTTTCCACTCTTATCCCATGGCTGCACAGGTTCGTGAGCCCTGAACTCTGGGGCGAATGTTTCTGGAACGGTTTTACAATGCTGTGGTATTGCTCGGGTTACCTGGGTTATCTGGTGATGGCCCACTATATTCGCTTCCACCTTGATTGGAATTGCCGTAAGAGGCTGACAGTGGGCTCTGTATGCTTCCTGGTCGGGTCTGCTTTCACCGCTTGGTCTTTCTGGTACATGGGTGTTCCGGGACAGAATATTGAAACCCCTATGCTGGAGTGGTCGTGGGAGTTCTGCACTCCTAATGTGCTACTTGCCTCATTCGGAGCCTTCATCATGCTGACCTGCATAGGCAATGGGACTTCTTGTGGCTTGGTCAATAAAACCGTTACATCCCTGTCCAAGCTTTCATTCGGCATGTACCTCATGCACCTGTTCTTCCTTGGCCCTATTGCAGCCCTCTTCATTGGTGGCGATTCAGCCAATCCTCTGGTTCCGGTGTGGTTGGCCATACCTTGCATAGCTGTATGCAGCTATATATGCTGCGCTGTCACCACCAAGCTTATCAGCCTCATCCCGGGCAGCAAATGGATTATCGGATAATAAACAAATCAATATAGTATGAAAACGAACCTCAAACTCTTTGGCCTGAGCATTTTGCTGGCCTGCTTCGTAACAACAACGCTCAATGCCCGCGGCAAACAGGAGCTTTTCACCATTCATCTTTGCGGCGACAGCACCTGTGCCCCTAAAGACATGTCCAAGGGCAGCCCGGAGAGAGGCTGGGGCATGCTCTTCCCTCATTTCTGCGATGATCAGGTGCACATTGTGAATCATGCCCGCAACGGACGCAGTACCAAGAGCTTCAGAACCCTGGGCCATTGGGACAGGATGATGTCACAGCTCAAGGCAGGGGATTATGTATTCCTGCAGTTCGGTCATAATGATGCAAAACAGGATGATACCGTACGCTATGCTGCAGCCTATGGAGCTTATACTGAGAACCTTAAGCTCTATATAGATGAAATCAGGGCCAAGGGAGCCACCCCTGTGCTTCTTACTCCTGTGAGCCGCCGCTGGTTCAAGAACGGAGTCCTGGACGAGAACTGTCATACGGACTATGTTCCTGCAATGAAGGCAGTTGCGAAGGAGAAAGGCGTGGTGCTGCTGGATATTTATTCAGATACGCGCGACTGGCTCAAGGCTCTTGGCGATGAGGCTTCAAAGCCATATTTCATGCAGCTTGCCCCAGGTCAGTGCGAGTGCTATCCTGAAGGACGCAACGACAATACTCACACCGTTGAGGCTGGAGCCTATCAGGTGGCAACATTCGTAGTCAATCAGATTAAAGCTTGTCCTGAGCTTAAACCAATTGCACGGCACCTTGTGAAGTACCGTGCACATCGTGAATAAGCTCCCGTGTGAGTAAGCATTCAGGGTGTTGACAGCTGCGACAGGAACAGGCGCTGCTCATCAGGCGTCATGTTCCTGCGTGCGGCATATGCCTGGATGTCAGCATCGGGCAGTTGTCTGATGTCGGGATAAATGGCGTTTGGATGGACGAAGAGCAATGCGCATATGCTGGCGTCAGGACTCATTGAGCAGGTCTCGCTCAGGGTGATGCCAAGTTCGGAGCTGCGGGGGAGCAGGCGCAGGATGTCGCGTTTGAGACTGTGGTCAGGACAGCTGGCATAGCCTGCTGCAGGTTTTATTATACGGAATGGCGAGTCAGGGCCAAGCTGTTTTTCCACCTGCTTCTCCAGCCACAGGGATGCGGCTTCTGCCAAGGTGAGACGTATGCTTCGTTCCAGCATATCTTCTCCGGCCAAATCATCCTTTACGCTGATTGCGAACATTCCCATACTGCTTTGGATTCCATATGATTCCGCAGCTACAAAGTCGGCCAGAGACCTGCGGGCCCCGTCTTTCTGTCTTAACATCGGCAGTCTAAAACCCGGACCCACAATGTCGTCGCCTTCACTATGGCAGGCATAGAAGCAGGCACATAGCAGTATTTTGCAGCTATTGCGCTCCTGCATGGTGGCGATTGCAGCAATTGCTTCTGACTTAAGTCTTTCCCTCTCAGCCTTGCTTTCTGCTGAATCATTTTTAAGTCCCCATATTGCAAAGAACAGAGGCCAGTCGAAAAGGGGAATGAGTTCCTGTATGCTGAGAGATTTTAGCTCAATGTCTTCAAAGCCCTTGCCCTCCAGATAACTCTCTCGAGGATAATTATGGCCCTCCATATGACCCTTGCCCATACAGCACTCGCACGGCAAGGCTACAGAAGATTCCTTCTTCTTTGTGGCAGCCATCTCAGCTTTCTTATTATTATATATATTCCTCAATTCCTCCTGCCTGTCTCTT
>CAMFRR010000108.1 GCA_945982095.1 uncultured Bacteroidales bacterium | reverse complement strand
ATGCTATGCCCCATATTGGTATGACCCATGGTATTACGGGCCTCATTACGCATATCATTGCCATTACTGGGGACCTGACTATTATCCTCACCATCCCGGAGGCGGATGGAAGCCTGAAGGAGGCCATAGAGGTCCTGTTCACGTAAGCAACGTAAATTCACAGTCTGCCGGACGCCATAACAGTTCATATCAAAGTACACGCAACACAGGTTCGTCACGTAATGAAAATAATGCTTCCCGACGTCCTTCGTCCGGTTCAAACGTAAGGGGTTCTGGCGGAGTCAGGAATGCAGGCCCCGGAACAAGCTACAGGGTATATGACCAGAGCATTGGCAACAAAAGGCAGCCAAGCTCCAACAGTCAGGGCAGCAACAGTCAGGGCAACAACAGACAAAACGTCAGGTCTACAGGATATCAGCGCAGCTCAAGTTCTTCCGGCTATCAGCGCAGCTCGAGCTCATCAAGCTATCAGCGCAGTTCAGGTTCATCAGACTATTCGCGCAGCTCCAACAGCTCAAGCTACTCACGCAGTTCAAGCTCTTCATATTCAGGCTCGGGTTCATCATATTCGGGTGGCAGATCCGGTGGAAGTTCCGGTGGAAGTTCAGGCGGAGGAAGGGGTCGTCATTAATATCAGGAGGATTTAGAGATGAAAAAATATATTTGCATGATTCCCGCCCTGGCCATATGCATGGCAGCTGGGGCTCAGAATGTTGAAGATGCTCTCAGATTAAGCAGCAATGACTATTATGGTACAGCGCGCAGCATGGGTATGGCCAATGCCATGACAGCTGTAGGAAGCGACCATGGCAGCATTGTCTTCAACCCTGCAGGCAGCGCAGTTGCCCCATATTCACAGCTTACTATCTCGCCAGGTTTCAATATGTCATTCGTGAACAGCAGCCTGGATGGCGGCACTTACGGCAAGACTTCAGCCCGAAAGGCCATACTCCCCAACATAGGGGCCACCTGCTACATAAACACTGGCAGGCAGTGGGGTCTTAAAGGCGTATCTTTCGGTTTCATCTGCAACATGAGCCAGAACTATCTGTACAGCATGGAGACTGGTGGCCGCACAGCAAGTTCATATGCAGGCAGCATTGCCGATTACGCTACCCACAACAAATTTCATGTCACTGAAGACATGGGTTATGAGAACACGGATGACTGGATGAGTCTGCTGGCATATGACGCCTACATGATTGACCCCATTGATGATGCACAGTCGGCATGGATAGGAGCCACAGAAAACCTCCATACATATACTGCCGTTGGGCATAAACGTTACGAAATCGAATCCAACCCCGTAGATGCACGCTATATCAAGGATATGAAGGGCAACAAGATGGATTATGTATTCAATTTGGCCTTCAACATTTCGGACATAGTGTTCATAGGCGCAAACCTCGGCATACAAAGCATGACCTATAGCTACGATACCCGCCTTGAGGAAAACGCAGTCCAGGGTGTATCATATCAGACTCGTTTCCGCAACCTGTCATACAGCTACAGCTATGAGGCGGCAGCCAGGGCATGCTACGGCAAGGTCGGCGTATTGGTAACCCCTGTTGCGGGACTTAGACTCGGAGCAGCATTCACAACTCCTACATTGATGAATGTGCAGGAGAGCTGGATCAATCAGATGTCCACATCTTTCTACAAAGACGACTCGCACGACAATTACAACGAGAATAAGGCCAAGACCCCTGTTGCGGACAACAGATATGCGCTTACCTCACCATTCAGCTTCAATCTGGGCATAGCCTATACACTCGGCAATTTCGCAATGCTTTCCCTTGATTACGAGATGGCCAATTACGCCCAAGCCCGCTACAGCACATGGCAGTATCAGGATAATGATTTTTACAATCTGAACAGGGAGATAAGGGGCCAGTTGAGTGAAAGCGAGCGTGCAAACTATATGTTCCTCGGCCCACGCCATCTGCTGCGCTGCGGCGTTGAAATCAAACCAATGGACGTATTTGCCATTCGCGCCGGTTATTCCCTGGCTACAAGCGGCAAGAAACTGTTTAACGAAGGCCGGGTAAGCAATATTGACGAAAACACCCATTGCGCCAGCTTCGGCCTCGGCTATGATTCCAGAGGCTCATTCTTTGTAGACCTGGCCTGCAGATTGAAATTCTGTCCAAAGGAACAATACCTGCTCTACTCCAGCTATACGGCCGGTCCTGAACCTCCTTACTATAATTGCAGCCAGATGCTTGCATCAATGGTATGCACCGTAGGCTGGAGATTCTGAACCAACAGGCAATCAATATATGGAGGCCCCCAAATACATTGAAGAATCGGGGCCTTCATTGAATACCAGATCCATCACCGAAAGATTGGGAGTGAAACCGTATTTCTCGGAAAACACCTGGAAATAATTCTTCTGAACGTAGAATTTATCCTCGTGTTTGGGATGTATGTCCATAACCGGGCCCTGAAAGGAGCTTGTAATTCCCGGCGAGGGTATTTCCAGTATATTGAGAAAATAGTCCAAAATACGCATATCCAGCTCCCACAAACTTTCGATACGGGAATCCAGAATGTAATAAAGCCCATCTCTATAATGCTCGAAATAAGCTGAATTCATGTAGGCAGAATCAATGGCACGCTGATGACGGCGCATGAATCCTTTGGACCAGTCCACCTTTATGTCGGTAATCAGCTTGCTGCCGTCATGTACCACAGGAACCTGCAGAGCCTCAACCCCACCGGCTGCGAGTATATGGCAACGGTTGCGCCAGCTCTGCTTCTGATAATTCTCACAGCATTCGAGCAAAACATCTCCCTTCGCAAGGAGGGAGATGTATGAAATAGGGGGAAAATATGCTATAGCCAATGTATTCATGGCCAGTCAATTATTCAAGTTCGCCCTTGACGCCGCTCACAGATGGGCCGCGGACTATGCCTCGTTTTGAGTTGCGTATGAAGTTGAGTATGGTATCCCTCTCATCACTCTGTGGGAAACCGGCCTCGATTTTGTCGCACGCATCGGTCACTGTCATGCCCGAATTATAGATGAGGTCGTACATATCCTTGATGTTGCGAATCTGCTCAGAAGTGAAACCGCGGCGGCGCAGGCCGACAAGGTTGATTCCGGCATAAGTGATAGGGTCACGGCCGCAAAGCACGAAAGGAGGGATGTCCTTGTTGACCTTGGATCCGCCTCCGACCATAGCATGGGTGCCAATGTGGCTGAACTGGTGTACGACTGTACTTCCGCCGAGTATGGCCCAGTCGTCAACTACGGTCTCACCGGCTATTCCCACGTAGCTTACCAAGATACAGTGGTTTCCTACGCAACAGTCATGGGCTACATGGGTATAAGACATCAGCAGGGTATCGCTGCCAACCTTGGTGACACCTTTGCCGCTGGCCTTGGTGCCCCTGTTAATCGTAGCACATTCGCGTATGTTCACTCTGTCGCCTATTTCCACATAGGTAATCTCGCCGTCAAATTTGAGGTCCTGGGGCACTGCACCCACAACTGCGCCAGGGAAAATATTGCAATCCTTGCCTATCTTCACATAATCGAAGATGGTGGCATGCGGAAGCACATGAGTTCCGTCGCCAATCTCCACGTGCTCAGCAATGTATGCGTATGCATCTACAGTTACATTTTCGCCAAGCTTTGCATTGGGATGCACTGTGGCGAGAGGATGAATTGTTGCCATTCTTATATAGTTATTTGTTGGTTAGCATTTGACGAACAGCCTTTGCTGCATTTGTGTTGATGGTATGTCCGCTGCGCACGGCTGTAACCCTCGCATGGAGGAAGCCTCCGCACAGGCGCAGGTCCCCAATGAGGTCCAGCATCTTGTGGCGGGCGCACTCATTCGGGAAGTTGAGCCTCACGTTGTTGAGATAGCCCCTCTCATCAATCTTGAGCTTCGGCTTGTTGAACAGGCGTGCCATTGCAGAAATCTGCTCATCGTTTACAGGATGTTCCACAATCACAATGGCATTGTCCACATCACCGCCCTTTATGAGATTGTGGCTCAGGAGATATTCCAGCTCATGGAAGAATACGAAGGTACGGCAGGGTGCTATCTCGCGTGAATATTCCATGCTCGGATTCCACGAGTGGGTCTGTACACCCACAACCTTGGAATTGAAGTCTATCTGTATGTCATACGAGAGCTTGGGAGCCGGGGTGAGACGCAGAACCGAGCCTGTCTTTTCATTTATCAGTTCGATTTCCTCGCTGAGTTCTATGTACTTGCGTGGTGAATTCTGCACCTTGAGGCCATCCTTTAGTATGGCGGCGCAATAAGGAGCCGCGCTGCCGTCCAGTATTGGCATTTCCACATTGTCAATCTCAATGAGGCAGTTGTCCACGCCCAGTCCCGTAAGAGCTGACAGTACGTGTTCTATTGTGCCTACTGTGCATTCGCCGTGGGTCAAAGTGGTGCTGCGCGCAGTATTTGACACATATTCGGCAAGCGCTTCCATGCTTGGGGAGCCCGGCAGGTCCACACGGCTGAATACAATGCCCGTGTCGTCCGGAGCCGGATTGAGTTTGATTTTGGAGTGGCAACCTGTATGAAGGCCCTTGCCTTCGAAGGAATATGATTTCCTTAGT
>CAMFRR010000107.1 GCA_945982095.1 uncultured Bacteroidales bacterium | reverse complement strand
AGCACGAAGGGCGAAGTCGAGAAATCTGTCTGTCTGGTCTTGCGGTGTGTTTCGCCTGCTTTACCCAGGCGATGTTCAGATTTCTCGACTCCGCCCTTCGTGCTCCGCTCGAAATGACATCCTTGTCATCTCGACCAAGCGCAGCGCGCGGAGAGATCTGGCTGTTTGGTCTGGCGGTGTGTTTCGCCTGCTTTACCCAGGCGATGTTCAGATTTCTCGACTTCGCCCTTCGGGCTCCGCTCGAAATGACAGTGGGCAGTGCTCCGCTCGAAATGACAGGGGAATGCTCCTCTGACGGTGACAAAGGGCATGTCCGCTCGAAATGACAGAAAACAACAAGAGGATGACCGTGATAGTCATCCTCTTGATTGAGAGCGGAAAACGAGACTCGAACTCGCGACCCCGACCTTGGCAAGGTCGTGCTCTACCAACTGAGCTATTTCCGCATTGCCTTCCGTTGCAGTGACAGTGTCATTGTTCCAGTGTCATTGTTTCGGAATGCAAATATACGACACTTTTTTAAAAGTGCAAAATTTTCCGAAGAAATTTCTGCTATTTTTTCCTTTTCTGTGTTTTGCGTCCCGCAAGCTTCTTGCCGGTTGCCGCATTGTCATCCAAATAGCTAACAGGGAAGTTGGACTGCTTGCCCTCTTTCAGGAACTTAATCTTGGCAGGAACCTGACGTATGTCATCCGCAGCATAAGTTATAGTCCACTGCTCAGCAGTCAGAATGCTATATATTTCCTTAGAAGTCATAGGATTGCAGAACCTTATCCTAAGACAAGGCACATACTCGTCATTCAGACATGTGTACACCGCCAGCACTCCCTCATGTGCGCTCAAAGTATTGCTCACAAAAGGCAGATTACGCGTAATCACAGGCTTGGTAAAGTTCTCGTCAGCAAATTCATATATATACTGGCGCTTCTTCTCCTGCTCGGCCTTCTCAATGCGTTTTGCAGACTCCCACCTGAACTCCTTTCCGAACATTCTCTGGAGGAATTCTGTGGTCGCGATGCTGTCAACCTGCGGCTCCATACGCACGAATTCAAAGCCAAGCTCTGTGCTCTTTATGCTGCCGTCTGCCTTGACGAAATCGTATGTAGGTTTTTCCACTATTTCCTTAATCCATTTGGCGTCACGGTCAAATGCTGGATCCACATACATGCGCACTATGAGAGGACACTCGAACTGGCTTTCAAGCCCATAAATCAGGCTGTCCACCTGCTTGAACTGCAGGCCCAGCATATTTACATCGCTCGCCGCCGGCATTTTCTCCGTACGTATGGTAATCACTTTCAGCACAGGAGTTTCCTTATAGTCAGGAGTGAAACATTTGAAGTGTGAAGGCACGTATATCTGTTCTTTGATTTTCTCAGGTGAGGTCACGGCAGGGTTATAGGTAATGTCTGCCTTGTGGCTTTTCACATAAGTCTTCACTCCATGTACGCCTGCAATCTTCTCCAATTTACCCTTGAATGCCATACTGCTACCGAAGCAATGCACTTCCTTGAGACCTTCTATAGTACATTCTTCAAGAGTGGCCGGATCTACCAGCGGGGTGTGGAGACTATCGCTGCTGTAAATGCCCCAGCTTTCATTTATGGTAGGCAGCTCGCGTGTGCGTCCAAGATAAAAGCCCGACAGAGCCAGAATCACAGTCAGAGTTGCCGGCAGCAGGAGATTGAATAAATTCTTGCGTCCACGCGGTCTGATACCCACATGCAGAGCGTCTCTTGAGCAAACGGCTGCGCACTCGCCACACAGAGTACAGTCCACGTCTGTAATGCGGCCCTTGTACTCAAGCAGGTTGATGTGGTGAGGACATTCCCTTGCACAAGCCCCGCATTTGTTGCAACGCATAGTGTCCTTCTGCATATATATGAGTTGGAGACGCGGATGCCTGTAGAATATTTCCAGAAGATAGCCCATGAGACAGAAAGCTCCGAGCATCAGCCACCAAGGCACATTCATTTCCAATACATTGAAAAGGTAGCACACAGCTCCGAGTGTAAGGCACCACAGCCAGAACTTCATAGTGTTGACAGCGGCTCCTAGCGGACATATGTACCTGCACCAGAAATTGTCCACAATAAGTCCTCCCAGCACAACCAGAACTATGCTTGTGATGCTCATCCATAGGGTAATCTCGCCTTTGAAACCAGTGGCTATTGCGTAATATGGGTCGAGATTCTTGCAGAACAGCTCGCTGGCCGTAGTCGTGCTGTAGAATATCCAGAACAGCAGAATGTATTTTACAATCCTGAGCAATTTGTCGGCCCAGCTCTTGCTGTTTACTTTGATACTCTTGATGCACAGGAAGTTGCGTAATTTTCTGAGCAAATCTTCAACTGTGCCTATAGGACAAAGATAGCCACAGAACAATTTGCTGAACAGCATCACTCCCAAGGCCATCACCAGGCCCATCATAATCTGGACCGTGCTCATGCTGCATGGAAGCGAACCTCTCACCAGATAGGTTGTGAAGGCCTGCAGTCCGCCCATAGGACAATAGGTCTCAGGGTCGACGCTCTCGCTCTTGATGATTCCGCCAAGGAACAGCCCCAAAGCAATGAGCACTCCCCATTGCAGGATGTAACGTGGCCAATTCTCAATGATAACTCCTTTCTTCCTCATAATCAATATACTTTAAGTGTCTCGCCATTGTCTCTTGCAACGGCTTCTTTCCATTTGTCAGAATATCCAGGCTGCTTGATGTCTGCCGGAATGTTGCCGTTTCCGTTGGTCACCCAGCTTCCGTCTTCATTCTGGCTTTTGATGTTGCCGTCAATGAACTTCACCAGCAAGAACTCTTCCAATCTGGTCCATTCTGCGAAAATCTCATCAGCAGCAGTGCAGCATGCCTCGGTAAGATATTTCACGCGAGCCTTAGGGTTCTTGATGCTCAGGGCCTTAGCGTCCCAGTCTGCCAGTTTCTCCACGCAGGCAGCTTCCCACTCCTGAGCCTTCTTCAGCACGGTAGGGGCCATCATGTCATAAGCCTTATAGCAGGCATTGGCCACACGGTTGCACATCCAGAAAGCAGAAGTAGGGGAGTAGGTCAGCATATCTCCGTTACCCTCCGCGAAGCAGTGAGGGACACGGTTTGAAGAAGAGTAAATTGGTGTAAGATAAGAAGTTGCGGCATCGTCGCAGCCAAACCATATAACTCCGCCTATTTCATCTGGGAGCTGGCCGCGTGACTGTGCCACGAACCAGAAGCCTGTCTGCTGGGTGGCAATTGCCCTCTCGTTGTAATAAGTCTGGCCATCCACCTTGAAAGTCATTGGCCTCCAGCGATATGGACAACGGTTGCCGCCTGCTCCTATATCTGTGGTCATATCCATAGGCGTACCTTCATAATGGTCCCTCATCACCCTTGCCACGTCAGCTACGCTCACTTTCTCGGCAGGCTTGATGAACAGAGGGAAAGCTTTGGACGAGTCATGTCCCATTGCGTACTCGATGTAATCCATTGCCGGGCGGGTCACTTCATTGCCGTTCTCGTCTTCGAAGCGGAACTGGCCCTTGCCCAGGATGTTGAATGCGCTCCAGGCACGGGCTTCGCATCCCCTCATGCCTCCGAAATCCAGCGGGGCATATGCGTGCGCAAAGCTGAATTCAGAGTCCTCACCGCTGAAATAACCCCTTTCGCGCGCGAAACTTATTACATCAGGCGAATAAATACATTCCTCGGGTTTGTCCATAGGGAAGGTGGTGATTCGGGCCTGGTTGGCATGTGCGCATATGTATCCGTCAGGAACCCTCCTGGCAACGAATACTATGCCCTTGCCGAAGTTGCCCTTGCCTATGAGGTCCATTACCCACACTTCCTCCTTGTCGGCAAGTGAGAAACTTTCTCCCTCAGATGCGTAGCCGTAGAGTGAAGTGAGTTCATATATGAGCTGTATCGCCTCGCGGGCGGTGGTGCACCTTTCGAGTGCTATGTAAATGAGTGAACCATAATCCATGATGGCACCGTCCTGCTGCCAAAGTTCCTCGCGTCCCCCGTAGGTGGTCTCGGCTATGATGAGCTGATGCTCATTGGTGTTGCCCACGCGCTTGTAGGTATATTCCTTCTGAGGAATTTCTCCCAAATAGCGCTGGCTGTCCCAATCATAAACCTTGCGCATGCCTTTCTGGCGGCCGCCTTCCTTGAAATAGAGCTCTCCGAAGAGCTGGTGGGAATCGGCTGCGTATGAAATGATGTTGCTGCCGTCGGTGCTGGCGCCTTTGGTCACGAGTACATTGGTGCAGGCAAAAGCCTCATGTGTCATGAACAGGGCCAGGGCTGCAATCAGGATTGTGGAATACTTTCTCATTATTGTTTTTCCTATAATTTTATTAAATTTGCAACTTGCCCTGCAAATGTACTAAATTATGGTCAAAAAGAAAATAACGATTCTGGCTGCTTTGCTCATATCCTGCAATATTTTTGCACAGGAGCCCAATAAACCGGATCCAATCGAAATGGCCTCACAGGAGGCGGAACGTCTGGCGAGCCTGCTCAAACTCGAGGATTGGCAGCTGTTTTATGTGGACAGCACACTCTGTCTCTTATACACATCTCCGAGCCCACGAGACGGACTCCTATCT
>CAMFRR010000106.1 GCA_945982095.1 uncultured Bacteroidales bacterium | reverse complement strand
TAGATACGGTCCCCCACGCTCTCGCGCTGGAATGCGATATTCTGGGGGGATTCAAGCTCCTGGGTCCAGAAACCGTTGAAAGTTGGGAAATGGGCATCCTCAAAACCGGCCACATTACCCCTTGTATAGAGCTTGAGGGTGGCAGTAATAGGTTCTCCCACCACTGCGCTCGTGCGGCTGAGCGAAAGTTTCATGAAAATGTCATCTGCGGAACGTTCAGGCCTAGGAGCAGAGCTCAGACGGTCTATGTTGGCACCGGAAGAGGAAGATGAGCCGGCGGAGCTTTGGGATGAGCCTGATGCAGAGTGCCCAGATGAAGCTCCATTATTTACGACCTGTATGACTATATTCTTGGAATACACTTCTTTACCTCCTACCACGGCATGAGCGGCAGGAAGAGTGAAATTGCCGTTGGCGCGTGGAAGCAGGACATAGGTGTAGGTATAGCGCGAAGTCTTTGAATGCTTGCCGTTGATTATGCTTATGCTGGTGCTGCTGCCAGTCTGCGGGCCCCACACAAGCTGGAAATCATCAGAGGGATTCCATTCAAAAGACGAGGCCTTCTCGCTCAAGGTAAAAGTTATGTTGAACTGCTCGTTCAAGCCCACGACATTAGGGGCATCAACACTGATCTGCGCCCAAAGCGATGTTGAAGTCAAAATGAGCAGCAGCGCTATTGCAAAACTCTTTATTCTTCTCATATCTCTTTCTCTACCAATTCTTTTCCTTCTGACGGCTCTTTGCCATCAATGCTTTTTCTTTCTTGACCTTATCCTGAGTCTCTTTCTCTTTAGCCTCTATAGCCTGCAGCAGTTGCTGAGCAGTCTGGGCAGACATTCCGGAACCCTGATCCTGATTCTGGTCTTGATTCTGTTGGTTCTGGTCCTGATTCTGATCCTGGTTCTGGTCTTGATTCTGTTGGTTCTGGTTCTGGTCCTGGTCCTGATTCTGATTCTGATCCTGGTTCTGGTTTTGATCCTGGTTCTGGTTTTGATCCTGGTTCTGGTTTTGATCCTGGTTCTGGTCCTGATTCTGCTGGTTCTGCTGATTCTGCTGGTCTTCAAGAAGTTTCTTGGCATAAATATAATTCTCCTTGGCATCCAAATCTCCAGGATTGCGCAGCAAAGACTGCTTGAAAGCCTCGACAGCTCCGGAATAATCCTTATTCTGCAGGGCTATGTTACCTTTATTATAATAAGCGTCCGCCGCCACGGCAGAAGGCTCACGTTTGGAACCGGGAACATATGACAATCCCGCCTGCTCCATTTCTGTAACTGACGCAACTGCAGCATCAGCATAGCTTGCCGCTTCCTGGCTGTTTTCCATTCTATACAGGGTATTTGCCAGGTTATAGTTGGCCGCCACTGAAAGAGAATCTTTGACAAGGGCGCGACGGTAATCAATATCAGCCTCTTTCCATTGTTCTTTGCGGAAATCACGGTTGCCGCTGCGCAATTCGCCACGGTCTGCAGGAGTCTGCGCAATACAAGCCGCACATGAGAGGGTCAGGGCTATGAAATATGAAAAAAACTTCCTCATAAATCTAAAAGAGTTTAATCTTTGCCTTACGGCTGCCTATAAGCATTTCAATCACGAGAAGCAGCAAGGCAAAAGCAAAGAAATACATATATTGTTCGTCAAACTCCTCGAATATTACGGAAGAAAACTCTTCCTCGTTCATTTTCTTGACACTGCTTATGATGGGATCCAAGCCGAACTCGCTGTTGGAAGCGCGTACATATGCTCCGTTACCGGCCTGGGCCACAGCCTGCAGGGTTTTCTCATCAAGTTTGGTCACCACTATGTTGCCATCCTTGTCCTTGAGCAGCTCGCCTCCCATAGGAATTGGTTTGCCCTCAGGCGAACCCACACCCAGAGTAAAGACCTTAATTCCGGCTTCAGCTGCCTGAGCCGCCATCTGGACTGCGTCATCCTCGTGGTTTTCACCGTCCGTAATGACTATGATGACACGGCTCTTGCTGCTTTGGGCACTGAATGAACGCATTGCCGTACGTATGGCATCACCTATGGCTGTTCCTTGCACAGGCACGGACTCGGTGTTGACATTGTTGAGGAACATCTTGGCCGACACATAGTCCGTGGTGATAGGCAGCTGAACGAAACTCTGTCCTGCAAACACAATGAGACCTATCCTGTCGTCATTAAGCTTGTCCACCAGGCGGGATATTGCCAATTTTGCCCTGTCAAGCCTGCAAGGCGAATAATCCTGGGCCAGCATGGAGTTGGACACATCCAGACATATCATCACTTCCACGCCTTTGGCCTTGTGCTCAGACAGTTTTGCTCCAATCTGCGGACGGGCTATTCCCAAGACGAAACTGGCAAAAGCCAGAGAAAAAAGCACTACCCTCACCCAAGCCTTTGATGTTGAAGCAGATGGCATGAGAGCCTTGGCCTGCTCAGGGCTAGCGAACTTCTGCAGACGTTTCTTGCGCATATATCGCATAAGTCCGAAGCCGCCTATGATTACAGGCAGCAGGAGCAGAAGGTACAAATATATGGGATTTGCAAAATACAACATAAGTCATTAAGGAAGTTTACGTATTAATGCACGCACGAGCATTTCCAGCAAAAGGGCAATAAGGGCGATGAGGGCATAATCAGGGAAAAGCTCCTTATATATAGGGAATGAATCCACTGTGGTCCTCACCTTTTCCATCCTGTTGATTTCCTGGTATATCTCCATGAGCTTGGCATTGTCGGTAGCGCGGAAATAACGTCCGCCCGTCTGCGCCGCCATATCCTTGAGCAGGGCCTCGTCTATCTCCACCTTCATATTCTGCACCTCCATGCCCCAAGGGGTCATGACAGGATATGGAGCCATGCCGTTTGCACCAACTCCTATAGTGTAAACCCTTACCCCATAAGTCTTTGCAATCTCGGCAGCCATAGCGGGGGTTATCTCTCCCCTATTGTTTACACCATCAGTCAACAGAATCACCACTCGGCTCTTCGCATCCGAATCCTTGAGGCGAGAGACCGCGGTAGCAAGACCGTTGCCTATGGCTGTACCGTCTTCTATGAGATCGGTCTGAATCTCCTTCATGAGGTTAATCAGGGTGGAACGGTCTGTGGTGAGAGGACATTGGGTGAAACTCTCTCCGGCGAACACCACTATACCCATACGGTCTGAAGGACGCTGAGAAATAAACTCTATGGCTATGTCTTTTGAAGCCTCAAGCCTGTCGGGTGTGAAATCCCTGGCAAGCATGGATGTAGAAACGTCCATAGCCAGGACTATGTCTATACCCTCTGTATCAATCTTTTCCATGTCCTCGCTCGAACGCGGACGCGCAAGGCATATGACTATCATCACCAGAGCCAGCAGCCTCAGGGCAAAGGGCAGGTGACGCAGCACGCACATATAGTCCGGGCCTGAAACTTTGAGGGGCACGATGGTGGAAACCCTGATATGGGGATTGCGGCCTTTAAGCTCGAGATACAGATAGTGCAAGAGCATGAGCGCAGGCACTGCGAGCAGCCACAACAGATACGGATATTCAAAGAAACTATTGCTGAACATTCTTGGCCTCCCCTTCTATTTCTTCCTGGTATGTGGTGGTCACAAAACGCACGGCCATAGGAACAAGCTGGGCATTTTCTTCATCGCTGGCCACATACTTGGCAAATTTCACAAAATCACTACGCTCGAAAAGCTCACGCAAAGAAGACTTCAAGTCTTCAGGAATATCGCTCTTCTTCAAAGCTTTGAAAATCTCGGCAGTGGTCATTTCCATGGCTCCTATGCCGTAACGGGCACTGATATATTCGCGCAGGACATCGGTCACTCCACTGTAGAAAGCCTTTTGTCTAGACGCTGCCCAGTATTTGTCGCTGCGGAAAGTGTCCAGCTTGCGCAGGGCTATGACATGGGCGGGATCTTTATGCTCAGCCTCCTTCTTGCGGGCTTTGGCCCTTGAGACCAGCCACCAGATCAAGGCAACAAGGGCAGCAACGAGCAGGGCAAGACCAATCCAAGGCAGAACTTCCAAAAAAGTTACGGGGTACTTGACCTGAGCTTTAATATCGTGTACCTTGAAAGTCGCAGTATCCACAGGCATGGTGCAGAAAAGCACATCCTGGCCCTTGAAATACAGGGTGTCGAGACTCTTGTCCGGACGGCGTACAAGCACAGGTATTCCCGGCAGCAGATACTCAGCCTGCTCGAAGGAAGTGATGGTCAGGGCCGCCTCTATATCTCTGGTACCCAACTTCTTGTCAGTTTTCAAGGTATCCAGGCTCCAGTTGTCCACGATGAGCACGTCACGCATCAGCGTATCCTTCACTTGAGGAAGTCCCAGCTCTGAGCCCTCCTCAATGCCTTCCAGAAGCACTCCGTATCGCAGCTGGTCGGCTATCAGTACAGAATCGCGAGGCTGCAGCTGGCGGACGAAGGCATCGTCAACGGCAGCTGCAGCGCTCCAAAGCGACAACAATGTGATAATAAATATTCTCATCTATCTCTTTTTGAAGAAAGTCATAAGACCCTTTGCATAATCCTCGTCAGTGGAAATGCTCACAGAGTCTATCTGGTATCTGTTGAGCAGTTTACACATGGACATATTCATGTCAGAGAACCACTTGGCATAGGCGAGGCGC
>CAMFRR010000105.1 GCA_945982095.1 uncultured Bacteroidales bacterium | reverse complement strand
ATTACATACAGACCATGATAAAAAAGCTTAGTATATCGATTGTGATTCTTGCAGCCTTGAGCGCCTGCATGAAGATCGAAAAACCAGAAGACAACAAGTCCAAAACCGAACTGCAGTTCGAGGAGTATTGGAAAAATCTCTTCGGAGAGGTGAACCCAGAAAAAACTTGGAACAACTTCGCTGAAGTGAATCTGGAAATACGCAACGCCGGAGAAGCCACAGTGAGCATATTCAGCCTCGGAGAGGAAAAGCGCACCATCTTCGCCACTGAGAAGGTGAATGGCAGTTCGAGCATAAGTTTCAGCATGCCTATGGGTATGCAGAACGGCGTGGCTATCTGCTGTGAGAGCGCCGAAGGCACAGTTTGGAAAGCTGTCGGCATGAATCAGCTCCTGAAAGGAAATGTTGCCGTAGACATGCAGCTTATGAGCCTCAAGTCTTCAGAAACCAAGGCTCAGATGAGCGAAGCCAACAGGAAGGCCCTCACCAAAGAAACCTTAGTGGATCCGAGGACGAAAAAGAACGCCAAAATCTACGGATACACGAATTTTCCTGCTTGGATATGGTACGATATGAACATAGCCATTCCTGAGGACACCAGGGTGGACAACAGCAAGGTTGTAACCAATTTCGAGCTCCAGAGCAACGGCAAGTTCTATGTCAGCACAATCTACGGAGCCACAGGTACAAGCAGCGCAGAGATAGGTTACTATTTCTACGACAAGAGCAATCCTTCTGCCATTACCTACGTTCCTCTCGTGAATGCCCTGACAGGCGATTATTGGTTCGACAACGACAAGTATACTGCCGACAACGCCCTTGCAAAAGTGCAGTGGCTGGACAAGACCACCAACAGCTGGGTGGACGCCAATTTCTGCTTCTACGACCAGGTGGAAGGCATGAAAAGCAACAATTTCAAAAGCCGTCAGGGAGATGACATATACAATGTCCTTTCCATCGAGAAGAAACACGGAAACGCTGACCCTGAGAAGAGCAGGATAGGAATGGTACGCGGTCTGACCTTCCAGGTGGATGCTCCTGAAGGCAACATGGTAGGTTTCTACTGCCAGAACGGCGGTCTTAAGAACCACAGCACCAAAGCCCTCAACAATGGCAAGGAACGCGCAGGCATCAAGATTTATGACGGATTCCGTTTCATCGGTCTGGAGGACGGCAACAGTGACTCGATCAAGGAGCCTGACTGCAACGACATAGCCTTCGTAATGGTGGCAGGCAACGACGGAGCACTCCCGGGACTTCTGCTTCCTTACATCAAGGACGTTGAAGAAGACAAATACCTCAACGGAGACGGTACAAAGACTGAAGAGCCTAAATACGACTTTGTCACTGACGGTGCAACTGAAGATGAGCTCTACAAGAACATAGGAGACCTTTCACAGAGCAACAATGCCTGGACAGTGGCCTTCGAGGACATGACTGAGAAAGGCGACCTTGACTTCAATGACGTGGTGCTTGCAGTGCTTCCTAACATAGAGAGCCGTAAGGCTGACGTTGTGATCTGCGCCACAGGCGGTTCAATCAAGGCCGATCTCTACTATGAAGAGGAGCTCATTGGCGAAGTTCATGACCTTCTGGGCAGCGTGTCGGGAGGCAGGTATGTGATTGCCAACACCTATACAAAAAAATTTCCTGTCAAGACCATCATGACCATAGACTGGGAACCGAGCGACAAGGTGGAGGAAATGGCCAAGAAATTCTGCGTAAAGACAGCTCAGAACGAACTGCGCATACCGGAAAGAGGCAATGTACCTAATGCAATATGCGTACCTGGACTTTGGGCCTGGCCTAAAGAAGCCGCCGACATACATGAGGCATATCCTGAGTTTGCAAAGTGGGCCAGCGACAAGAATCTCGAGAGCAATGGTTGGTACAAGAACTTTGATGAGAACAAGGTAGTAAACTTTGAATAAGCCAATACTGAACAAATTGCGCAGCACCAAGGTGTTGCAGAATTACTCCTACATGTCAGCGCTCAATATAGTGAGCGCCCTTGTAGGATTTCTTGTATATCCCTATGTCATAAGGGTTTTGGGCGCGGAGCAATACGGAAGCTATGCTTTCCTTCTGGCCATAGCAATGTATTTCCAGGACTTCATTGATTTCGGTTTCGATTCGCCCTGCACAAAAAGGGTTGCCCTCAGCCACGACGATAAAGAAGAATTGGGCCGCATAGTGTCCACTGTGCTTTGGTGCAAGCTCGCCCTTGTGGCAGTGTCGCTGCTTATTGCTGTGCCCTTGGTGCTGGCCATCCCCATGCTCAGGGCCAACGCTGCACTCTTTGCGATAATATTCATACAGAACCTCTACAAAACCTTCTACCCCCAGTGGTACTACCTGGGAATGAAGAACATGAAGTTCAGCTCCATCCTGCAGGCCGTAATACGCATAAGCCAGATTCCTCTTATTCTGCTGCTGGTTCACGAGCCCGGCGACCTGAACTGCTATGCATGGATAATAAGCGGCACTATGCTGCTTGGCAGTTTCGTGGGAGGAATCAACGTGCTTATGGAAGGGGTGAGGATAGTGCCTGTAAGCTTCGCGCAGATGAAGGAATACATGAAGGAATCCACGGCTTTCTTCGTGACCATGATTTCAGGACGAGTGAAGGAAAAGACTCTCACCGCTGTGATAGGCGCATGCTTCGGAATGAAAGAGGTTGCCATATATGACCTTGCCAACAAGATAATTCAGATTCCAAAGCTGCTGCTCAACGCTATCAACGCGGCCCTATTCCCCGAAGTGGTGCAGAATCCAACAAAGGAAAGGGTGCACAAGGTATTGCGTTACGAGAGCCTCATCTCTCTGGCTACGGTGCTGGGCATAATAGCTCTGGGTTATCCTGCAGTGCTTGTGCTTGGCGGCAGGAGTATGGTGGAAGCCTATCCTGTCGCAGTTATACTGTCCTTCACCATATTTTTCATGCTGATTACAGGCGCATACCTGCAATTTGTGTTCGTAGCTCGTGATGGATATAAATATGTGGCTATCAATCAGGCACTTGCGTTAACAAGCTGTATGGTCCTGCTGGGCCTGGGAATGTGGATATACCCTTCGGTGTGGGCTGTTGCAATGGCTTTGACACTTTCCTGCGCCGGGGAGCTCTGGTACTGCAAGCGAATAAGCCGGAAAAAGTTCGGAATATAGCCGCTATTACTTATATTTGTGAAAATTGATTTTTTATGGCAGACGAGAAAATAATCTTTTCGATGAACGGTGTGGGCAAAGTACTGCCCCACAACAACAGAGTGATACTCAAAGACATATACCTCTCTTTCTTCTATGGGGCCAAGATAGGCATTATAGGTCTTAACGGCTCGGGCAAGTCCACACTGATGAAAATTATAGCCGGCGTGGAAAAGGGCTACCGCGGAGAAGTGGTATGGGCCCCCGGTTACAGCGTAGGCTATCTGGAGCAGGAGCCACAGATGGACCCTAACAAGACTGTGCTGGAGGTAGTGCAGGAAGGAGTGCAGGAAGTTATGGACCTGCTCAAGGAATACGAAGAGATAAATATGGCTTTCTGTGACCCTGAGGTCATGGAAGATATGGACAAGATGAACGCGCTGATCGAGCGCCAGGGCGAACTTACGGAAAAGATTGAGCATTGCGGAGGCTGGGAGATAGATTCCAAGCTGGAAAGGGCTATGGATGCCCTTCAGTGTCCTCCTTCTGATGCAAGCGTTGCTACGCTCAGCGGTGGTGAAAGGCGCCGTGTGGCCCTGTGCCGACTGCTGCTGCGCGAGCCTGACGTACTCCTGCTGGACGAGCCTACCAACCATCTTGACACCGAATCCATACAGTGGCTCGAGGCTCATCTGCAGCAGTATAAGGGTACAGTCATAGCCGTGACTCACGACCGTTACTTCCTGGACAATGTAGCTGGATGGATACTGGAGCTGGACAGGGGCGAAGGCATACCTTGGAAGGGCAACTATTCATCTTGGATGGAGCAGAAGAGCCAGCGTCTGGCTATGGAGGAGAAACAGGAGAGCAAGAGGCGCAAGACCCTTGAGCGTGAGCTCGAATGGGTAAGGATGGCGCCAAAAGCCCGTCAGGCCAAGAGCAAGGCCCGTCTCGGAGCATATGAGAAACTGGCAGGAGAAGACGCCAAGGAGAAGGAGTCACGTCTGGAAATCTTCATTCCTAACGGTCCGCGACTCGGACAGAACGTAATAGAGTTCAACGATGTGAGCAAGGCCTACGGAGACAAGCTGCTCTTCGAGCACTTGAGCTTCAAGCTGCCTCCTGCAGGCATAGTGGGCGTGATAGGCCCTAACGGTGCCGGCAAAACCACACTATTCAGACTTATAATGGGTTATGAGCAGCCTGACAGCGGCAGCATCAGCATAGGCGAAACAGCCAAGGTATCATACGTAGACCAGCAGCACAAGAACATAGACCCTGAGCTCACCGTATATGAGACTATTGCCGGTGACCTCGACTATATACGTCTGGGGAACCGCGACGTAAATGCCAGGGCTTACGTCAGTCGCTTCAACTTCAGCGGAGCCGATCAGGAGAAACTCTGCGGAGTGCTCTCAGGTGGCGAGAGGAACCGTCTGCACCTTGCCCTTACCTTGAAAGACGAGGGCAATGTCTGTCTCTTATACACATCTGACGCTGCCGACGACTCCTTACGTG
>CAMFRR010000104.1 GCA_945982095.1 uncultured Bacteroidales bacterium | reverse complement strand
AGGAGTCCGTCTCGTGGGCTCGGAGATGTGTATAAGAGACAGATCCCATATACGGCTACTGTGCCCCATGGGCATTCCTCAGATTCATACGTGCTCAGAAATTCCCAAAGGGCATGAAGGTGTTCATATATAAAAATTCTGGCGAGACCGAACATGCCAACGACGCCTCATCCAAGTATGTACTTCGCAAGCTGCGCAGAGACGGGGTCATAATGAAGAACGAGTACCATTTCATCATGCCCTACAACATACATTTCCGCTTCGATAATTACCTCGTGAAGGAAATGCTGCTGATGGATTCCATGCTTATGGACATACTAGTGTACGAAGTAAAAAACGGAATTGCCAATTGGAAGCCCTACAAACTGTGGCCGAGGCTGGTGTCAGCTGTAGTATCCAGACCCCAATACATAGGCGGAAACGTAAATTCCTTCCTCTACAAGGTGGATATGGACAAATGCATTGACTGCGGACTCTGCATCAAACGCTGCCCTACCAAGAACATATATCACGACGAGCAAGGCGTGATACGCTTCCACCACAACTGCCTCATGTGCATGCGCTGCTCCTTCTATTGTCCGAAAGACGCCATACACATAGGATTTCTGGAAGATTGGGGATGGAAGGTCAACGGAGGATATGATTTCAAGAAGATTGAGAAAATCAACTACGACAAACCCTTCATCACACCCCAGACCACCGGATTCTTCAAATGCTACGTAGAAACTTACGACAAGATAAGAAGCCGCCACAAAGAGATTTTCGGAGAATAGACCATGCATGAACTGCCAATAATCAAGAGCATATACAAATCCGTGATAACTAAGGCGGAAGGGGCCGGCGCAAAGAAAGTTAAGCGCGTAGTGATAGAAGTTGGAATCCTGCGTGATTTCATTCCCGAACTGGTGCAGAAATATTGGGACTTCATCTCTCCAGGCAGCATAGCCGAAGGATCCGTAATAGAGTTGCGTGAACTTGACGCCAGCGCAGCCTGCGGCAGATGTGGGAAAGAATATGCCATAACGAAAGAGAACATAGGAAATCCTCAGTGCCCCGTATGCGGGTACAGAAGGGGCAGACTGATATCAGGAAGCGAGTTAAGATTAGTAGGAATTGAAATAGAAAAACAAGAAAAGAAATGAAAGACCTTACTTACATTGATCTCAAGGAATGCATACTCAGCGACAATGACGGCATAGCCGATCAGATAAGAGAGCTTTCCGTAAAGAAAAGATTCTTCTTATGGAACATAATGTCTTCACCTGGAGCTGGCAAGACCACATTCATCATTGAGATCATCTCCAGGCTCAAAGACCAGTTCCGTTTCGGAGTCATAGAGGGAGATGTGGAATCCACCGTCGACTCCCTCAAAATGCAGAACCTGGGCATTCCTACTGTTCAGTTGCGTACAGGCGGAGGATGTCATCTGGATGCCGCCATGGTGATGAAAGCATTGGAAAGCCTGCCTCTGGACGAGCTGGACATAGTGATAGTGGAGAATATAGGCAATCTCGTGTGTCCCGCCGAGTTCGACCTTGGCGCTGACCTGCCTTCTATGATACTGAGCGTGCCTGAAGGCGATGACAAAGCCATAAAATACCCTCTCATGTTCTCTGTATGCAAGGCTCTTATAGTATCCAAAACAGACAGTCTGGGCATTTTCGACTTCGATTTCGAAGCCCTGCGCATCAATACAGGCAAACTCAACGACTCCCTGCAGATTTTCCCTCTTTCAGCAAAAAGCGGCGAAGGAATGGAAGAGTTCTGTTCATGGTTGAAGCAAGAGATTGAATCCAAGAAATATCAATGACGCTATGGGACTTTACAGAGACTTGCTCAAACGCATAGACGAACTGAGCTTCGGCTTCCCTAAATCATTCGTCGGAGCCGACTTGATACTGATAAAGAAAATCTTCTCCCGCGAGGATGCCCAAGATTTCCTACTCATGGAAAAGGGTTATCACACCGCGGAAGAATATGCTGCAGCAAACGGCTTCAGCGTGGAGACAGCGAAAGAAAAGCTGGACAGGATGGCAGGCCGTGGTCTTATTTTCAGACGCCACCGCGAACGCGGCGACGAGTACAGCATGCATCCTTTCGTAATGGGCTTCCTGGAATGGCAGGGCGCACGTCCTAACGTTGCAAAGGATTGGCTGCTTCCAACCAGCATATATATGATTACCTCAGGCTTCGGCAAGCGCATGAACCAGACCACCCCGTTCTACAGGACCATTCCTATGCACAAAGAATTCGTAGAAGGATCTGTAGTTCAGGCATATGATGACATAGAAAGTCTTTTGGACGCGCACAGCCGATTCGCCGTATCCGTTTGTATGTGCAGGCTTATGGACAAGGTAAAGCCAAAGAACCCCTGCACACATCCTCTTGAAACCTGCATAGTTACTGACGATTATGCCGACTTTTACATTGAGACGGGCATAGGACGCGAAATCAGCAAAGAAGAAGCCCTTGCAATATTGCGTGAAGGAGAGAAGGATGGCCGCATCATCCAGGCCACAAACTCGCAAGGAGGCGAAAACTTCTGTTCTTGCTGCGCCTGCGGTTGTGGTATGCTGGCTCTCAAACGTATGTTCCCCGGGCCTTCAGCCGCCCTTTGGAGCAATCACTTTTGCTGGTTGGATGAGGAAAAATGCATACATTGCGGGCGTTGTGCCAAACGATGCACCTTCGGCTATATCAAATTTGACCCCAAGACCAAGACTCCTATCATAGACAGCGAGGCCTGTCTCGGTTGTGGTCTGTGCGTGTCAACTTGTCCGACTAAAGCGCTGAGGCTCCATCAGAAAAGTCCAGACAAACTCTATACCCCGCCTCCTACCTATGACGATGCCGTGGAAATATGGGAAGCCGAGACAAAGAAAGACTACGACAGATTCAAATAATCAGATACTGCAATGAACATTTTCTACAGATTGAAGCTGGCCTTGATGAGTTTTGCCCTGGAAAAAGACAAAAAAGGCCCTTTCGACAGCGCAGCATTGGATATGTGGAAGCTCCCGGAAGATGCAGGCAACGACATAAACAACAGCTGGTGGTTCGGAGCCTACGACCTTGAAGGACGCTCCCTGACCCTGAGGCTGGGCAACAGGAACAACGGCATGTCCGAGGTTTTCGTAATGTTCAGCGACCACGACGGAAGTTTCTATGTAACTGAGCAGCAGCTGTTTCCCCAAGACAATGCGCCGCTTAGGGTTAAGAACTTGATACCCGGACGCGATTGGCGCGTGGAATTCGAAGGAGAACTCACAGAACAATACACAGGCAAAAGGGTAGCAGCAAGCTTTGCCTTCGATTACACTGCGCGCCTGCCCATATTCTACCCCGTCAAAGATGGCGACAGCTATCCCATGGCCAAGGCTTTCGCCCGCATGAAATGGAACAGGAAGTTCTTCAGGCAGCTCTCGCAGTCTGGCGTAGGCAAAGACGGAAAGACATACAAGCAGGTGCATGTGGAACAGACAGGATTCTTCAAGGGCAGCATGAACATAAACGGCAAGACAATTAACCTGGACATGAAAGGCGCCCGCGACAGGGCATATGGCAAGCGTGACTGGGACTTCATGAGCCAGCACGTCTGGATTATTGCAGCCACAGAGAAAGGAGAAGTCCTCAACTTCAGTCTCGTAAGTTATCCGCATGTCCACAATCTGAATGTAGGCTATATGGACTTCGGCTGTGACCGCAACTACTCCATACACGACTACAAGATGATACACTGGGACCACAACGACGGTAAGGGTCCGGATGAGATGGTGGTGGATATGGATTTCACCAACGGAATGAAATACAGGATGAAATGCCGCAAACAGCACGACCTTTTCACTCCTTTTGACGGAGGGAAATTCTACTTCCACGAATGTGTGGGCCCTATAGAGTTCACACGCATCAATGAATTGGGGCAGAAGGAATGCGGACCTGCCGAAATCAAGGCATACGGAACTATAGAATATGGTTGGAACCGCGACCGCAGCCGATGGAACGAATGGTAAGAAAATAGCAGAAACAATGAGCAAGATATATGATATACATGACATCCCACAAGATGTCATTAAGGACGTCGGTGGCAAGGCCAGGGGCCTCAACCAACTGATAAAATTCGGGTACAGAGTACCTAAAGCATTTATTATCACTGATATAGACCCCGACGAAAGCTTTGAGGCCGCGGCTGCGAAGTATGAAATGGACGGATATGGCGCAGTGTCCGTAAGGTCCTCGGCAAGTCTCGAGGACGGTGTTGACTATTCGGCGGCGGGCCAGTTCTCCACCATACTCAACGTCAAGGGAAAAGAAGCCCTCAAAGAAGCAGCCAGGCAATGTCTCGCTTCCCTGAACAACAGTACGGCCAAGAAATATTCAGAGGTATTCCTGCGCTCGGCCAGCAACAAAATGACCATAGTGGTCCAGGAAATGGTGGACGCGGAATACGCCGGTGTGATATTCTCACGCGCCCCTATGCGTCCGGGATTCGTCCTGGTGGAAGCTGTGCCCGGTTTGGGAGAAAACCTTGTGAGTGGAAAGATGGCAGCCCAGCAATTTAGAGTACGTGGAGAAAAAATAGAGCATATGCCCGATGCTGCCCTGCTGACCCGTGATCAGGTCATCAATTTGGTTAAGTCAGGCAATGAAGCGGAACAGCTGTTCGTAACAACTATGGACCTGGAATGGGCAATATACATACAAGGCAAAATCC
>CAMFRR010000103.1 GCA_945982095.1 uncultured Bacteroidales bacterium | reverse complement strand
GCAGATATACAGTAAAGAAAGACAAAAAGACAGGGGAAATCCTGGAAAAGAAATACAGGGGCGACGAGTTCTGCAACTCTGTGGCCTATCTCTGTCACATTACATACAAAGGAGCCAGGGAAAGATACGGTGACACATTGAACGAGGTGCAGTCTGAGCGTCTGGATTTTGAGCTCAAGACCATATGCCGTATGGGTTTCCCTGACTACTTCCTCATAGTTCAGGATTATATAGCCGCTTCGCGTAAGGAAGGATTCTATGTGGGACCCGGCCGAGGTTCAGCAGCGGGTTCAGCAGTGGCTTACTGTCTGGGTATCACCAATTTGGACCCAATCAAATATGACCTCCTTTTCGAGAGGTTCCTGAATCCAGACCGTATTTCCATGCCTGATATTGACGTGGATTTCGAGGATTTGCCTATGGCCCACCGCTATGTGGAGGACAAGTACCACAAGGACCATGTATCCCGTGTGATAACCTTCGGCACTATGGCGGCCAAAAGTGCTTTGAAGGATGTAGCCCGTATCAGCCATCTCAGCATTGATGAGAGTGTACGCCTTACCAAGATGGTACCTGACCGTCTCAGTGAGAAGGTGGAGAAAGAATACCAGTTCAATCCCAAGCTCGATGAACTCAAAAGCGGGTTCAAGGTTATAGAGAAAGAGGTGGAGGTTGAGGATAAGGAACACGAGGGACAGAAGATAATAGAGAAACGCTTCTTCCAAAAGGGTATGGAAGATGTGGATGTGAAAGTGAACCTCAGCAATTGCTACCGCCTTGTCCCTGAATTCAAGAATGAGCTTGAGAATGGAACTGAGCTGGTGAAAGAGGTGCTGATGTATGCTCAGAAACTTGAAGGAAGCATACGTCAGGTGGGCGTTCATGCCTGCGCTACCATCATAGGCCGAGGCGATCTTACGGATTTCATACCTATCTCTACGGCAAAAGACAAGGACACTGGGGAGGATGTGCTCATTTCTCAATATGACGGACACTATATAGAGGAGGTAGGAATGCTCAAGATGGACTTCCTGGGCCTCAATACCCTCAGCATCATAAAGGAATGCATGAACAACATAGTGTCCAGGGGCGGTGAGCGTTTCGATATCGAGAAGATTCCTATTGATGATGAGCAGACATTCGCCCTGTATGGACGTGGAGATACGGACAGCGTGTTCCAGTTCGAGTCTCCGGGCATGAAGAAATGGCTGCAGAAGCTTCAACCAACAAGGTTTGAGGACCTTATAGCTATGAATGCCCTGTACAGGCCGGGTCCTATGGACTATATTCCTGACTTCGTGGACCGTAAACTGGGCAAGCAGCCCATTACTTACGATCTTGCGGATATGGAGGAATATCTGGCTGAAACATACGGAGTTACAGTTTATCAGGAGCAGGTGATGCTTTTGAGCCGCAAACTTGCCAACTTCACTAAAGGCGAGGCTGACAAGTTGCGTAAGGCTATGGGTAAGAAGCAGATTTCCGTGATGCTTGAACTCAAGGAAAAGTTCATGAACAACGGAATGGCAAACGGACATCCTGAGAAGGTGCTTGACAAGATATGGAAAGATTGGGAAAAGTTTGCGCAATACGCCTTCAACAAGAGCCATGCAACTTGTTATGCCTGGGTAAGTTACCAGACTGGCTACCTTAAAAGTCACTATACTGCAGAATTCCTTGCGGCCAACCTTACCTGCAATCTCGGCAAAATGGACGAGATTAAGAAGATTATGGCCGATTGCAAGGCTCATAGAATCAAAGTGTTGAATCCTGATGTAAACGAGTCTTCTGAGAAGTTTACTGTGAATGCCGCGGGAGACATACGTTTCGGTCTGGGAGGCATCAAGGGTTTTGGAGACAATATCGTTCAGGCCCTGCTTGATGAAAGAAAGAAAAACGGCAATTTTGCCGATATATTTGATTTCGTCGAGAGAATGTGTTCTATGATAAGTAAGAGGACTTTCGAGAATATGCTGTATTCGGGCACTTTCGACAGTTTCGGAATACCACGTCAGCAGTACAGGATGCTTATGCCTACAGGCGAAAGTTTCATTGATGCTATTGTACGTTATGCTTCGCTCTATAATAATGACCGCTTTGATGCAGTTTCTTCTCTTTTCGGGGATTCGGAAGAGATGAAGCCGCAGCGTCCCGAGTTGCCGCCCCTCACGGGTGAGATTGACGACCTTGAGTTTCTGCAGATGGAGAAGGAACTTGTGGGAATGTACCTGAGTTCACACCCTCTGGATAAATATAAGCTTGAGATAGATAATTTTACCAACTGTTCTTGTGGAGCTTTGAATGACGTGGTGGCAGCTGCCCAGGCAGCCAAAAAGCCTTGTATGGTGAATATTGCGGGCTGTGTGAAGTCCTTTGAGAAGGGAACGACTCAGAACGGAAAGAATTGGGGCAGGGTGGTGCTGGAGGATTTTGAGGGTTCTTTCGAGTTCAGGCTCAACAGCCGCCAATACGAAGATTTCGCGCCTATGATGCAGGTGCATAACAATCTCTTCATTGAGGGATATGTTGACGAAAAATTCAGGGTGAGTCCTGAAGAAAGAAAGGAGAAGGGGGATCCTGATTATGGATTCAAAATCAAGAAGATATCTTTGCTTTCAAATGTTGCGGAGCAGTTGATAAAAGAATTCAAGATCAGCCTGGTTGCTGACGGAAGTTTGAATATGGACGAGTTGTTGAGGCTTTTGAAGGAAAATAAGGGACTTACTCCTGTGACGGTAGTGATTATCGATCCGAAAACGGGGCATGGGGTGGATTTCCAATGCCGTAAGTTCAAGGTGCGTCCGAATATTGCCTTGACAGATGCTCTGGACAGGCTGGGCTTAAAATGGAGGCTGGTAAAATAAGCTGCACGTCGTGCGAAGCGTTTCTTTTGTCATTTCGAGCGGAGCCCGAAGGGCGAAGTCGAGAAATCTGCACGTCGTGCGAAGCAGGCAGTCAGATCTCTCCATTCGCTTCGCTCAGTCGAGATGACATAAGTGTTATTTCGAGCAGAGTGTTTCTTCTGTCATTTCGAGCAGAGCGTTTCTTCTGTCATTTCGAGCAGAGCGTTTCTTCTGTCATTTCGTGCGGAGCCCGAAGGGCGAAGTCGAGAAATCTGCACGTAGTGCGAAGCGTGAAAAGAGCAGCGTCAACAAGGAAACGCTCAATTAGAACGGGAAAAGTTTCGAAAGAGCCGAAACTAGCCGAACCACAATAAGTTATTATAGCGAAACAAGTATAGTATGGAATCTTTCAAGGAATTGGGCACCAAAGGTGCAATAGCAAAACTATATGAAGGAAGCGGCTACAAAGCCTGTAGCGTGCCTGTGTCAGATTGCGGAAAAGGCCGTCTGGCTACATCCTGTGTAACCATGTCTGAGGGCATAGATTTCGACCTTTCATATTTTCCTCTGCAACACTTGGGCTACAAAGCTGTAGTCAAAGTGAGCGGAGAACTGATGAGCCGTTTTGCCAAGCCTCTGACCTTAAGCGTATGCATAGGCGTCAGTTCAAAATTGGATTTCCCTGAGGTATCACAGATTTGGAAAGGCATAGTTGCGGCTGCCCACAAATATTCCTACGAGTCCGTTTCATTAAAACTGCAACCTTCATTGACAGGCCTTTCCATCAATCTTGCCGGAAGCGCCTATGACGATCTGAGCCTGTCATCAAGAAGGGCCCCGGCCTCTTCCATGGACCTCATATGTGTCACATCAAATCCCGGAGCTTCATTTCTTGGCGACCAGATACTGCGTACCAGCGCCTCTATGGACGAAAAGAAACGCAGCGACAGGCTGGGAAGATACAAACAGCTGGTGCAGGCTTGCCTGAAACCTGAACTTCCTGCCAATCTGCTTGATTCCCTGGCTGATTCAGAAATAGTGCCCTCGTTCATGTACTACTGCACAGACTCCCTGCGCAGTGTGCTTCATTCTCTGTCTGAAGAAAGTGGTCTTGGTCTGAAGATATACGTAGACAAACTGCCGTTTGCCTCAGGCAGCATTGATGCCTCCAAAGAACTTGGAGTTGATCCTGTGCAGGCAGCGCTAAAAGGCGGAGACGACAACATCATGCTCTTTACCATTCCCATCTCACAATTCGATGTATTCCGTCACGATTTTCAGGATTGGGATGTAATAGGTCATCTTGCCAAGCCGGAAACAGGAGCCGTGCTTGTAACCCCCGATTCTCTCGAACACGAACTATAGTCAGCGTTTTCCGACTTCAGTCGCCTACGAAGGCCAGGCAAGCAGCTGAAATTCTGATTTCAGCAAGTACCATCTGGTATCCTGTTTCGGATTATCGCAGCGGCAATGATGGCAATCTCGACGATGTCGGCTACTACGGCTACTGTTGGTCCTACGGCTACTGTTGGTCTGCTTCTCCTTACAAAACAAGTTTCGCGTGCATCCTGTACTTTTACTCCAACAGCCTTGGCAACTACGTCTATCCGTATCAAAGCTACACTCGCTCGGGCGGCCGATCTGTCCGTTGTCTCAAAGAATCAAAATAAATCTTAATTAGCGCGGTCAGGGAGCCCAAGCGTAAGCAAGGCTTCCTTGACCATGCGTTTTGCGGGCTTTTTCTCGCGCCCGGCGCGAGAGAGTCGGCACGAAGCGCCCCACCACTATGTCATCCTGAGCGAAGTCGAAGGATTTGATTATGGACAGATGCCACAATTTCGCCCTCGTATCCACAGAAATGCCTCTTTTCAT